>NZ_JBMDJI010000019.1:0-106041 GCF_057809115.1 Pseudomonas sp. FG47 | reverse complement strand
GCAACAGCAACAGCAACAGCAACAGCAACAGCAACAGCAACAGCAACAGCAACAGAAACAGAAACAGAAACAGAAACAGAAACAGAAACTTATATGTTCATGAAACTCGGAGTTGGCCGGGGGCCGCCCAGGCAATAAAAATGAACGCTCGTATGCCCGCCAGCGTCTGCTGAATATCACCGACCTGAGGAGGCCCCGCCAATGCACGACTTCCACTCCACAACGGATGCACCGCAACCCAATGTCCACGGCCTGGAACGCATCAGCTCTCTGGCCGGGGGCGCGTTGATGATCAGCAAGGGCCTGCGCCATGGCGGCCTGCTGGGCATGCTGCAAGTGGCCGTGGGTGGCCTGGCCCTGGCCCGAGGCCTGAGCGGGCATTGCTCGACCAAGGCCTGGTGGCAACATCATCGCGCCGAGTACCTGCGCCTGCACCGCGACATCGAACGCGGGGCGCAGGAGCTCAAGGCCCTGCAGGCCAGCGCCGAAGCGGCGACCCGTACCGCGACGATAACAGGCGGTTGAATGCATCGCAGGCACAGGGGCTAACACGTGGGAGCGGGCTTGCCCCGCGAACAAAGACCCGCGCCTAGCGCAACACCTTGCCCTGCAACACCTCGGACTGGCGGCCAAGCACGTTCTCGCTGATCTGCACGAACTCTGCGGTGCTGACGCTGGACAGCCGCATCAGCGCCCTGGCGACATCGTCCAGCGAGCGCTTGTCGTGGTTGTGCAGGCGGATCTCGCGGTCCAGCGCCTGCAACAGCAGCACGCCACGAGCCACCTGCGCGGGGCTGGCCTTGGCGCCCTTGAGGTGGTTCACCTTGTCGCCCAGCTTGTGCAAACGCGCCTGCGCCGCCTCATAGCGGTCATCACTCATGCCGCCGGCACGGCGCAACAACTCGGTGGCGTAATAGTCGGCCAGGCTCTCGCCCAGCCAATCGCTGCCATCGCGGTCGTTGATCTGGGCGAACAACTGCACCAGCTCGCGCAGCACCGGGCTGCTGCCGTTCTCGCTGACCAGCGGCCGGCCACTATGCAGGTACAGCGAGTTGTTGCCTGGCAGCACGCCACGCCACATCTCGTCACGGGCACCGACCAGCAGCAACTTGGACGGATTGCGCGGGAACACCGCCTGCAACTGCGGCCAGACGAAAGTCAGCAAGGTCAGCGTGTCCATGCGCCGCATGCCCTGCCCTTGCGGCGCGGCGACGGTCACCTCGGTATCGCCCAGGCGCGCGCGGCGGCTGCCGAGGTTGCCGGCCAGCATCCAGCCGGTGGGGCGGTCGAACAGACGCGAGACATCATCGATGCGAAATTTTTGCCGGCCAATGCGCGGCCAGGCCGTCTCGACGCTCTTCCAGCCCGCCGGCAGGTCGAAGGCCAGGCGCGACACCAGCTCGGTGCCGTCCTGCTGGTCAAGGCGCGCCGGCGGCACCAACTGGTCGCCACGAAACAGTGCCCAGTGCGCGGTGATCCGCGCCTCGTGGGCGCCGCCTTTGGGTTGCTGGTCGAGCACTACCCGATAGCTGAGGCTGGTCTTGCCCGGTGCCGGACGCCAGACGCCACGGCCGTTGTGCACCTGCCACTGGCCGTCGGCGAGAAAATCGCTGTAGGCGCCGCTCTTGCCCAGGTCGAAGTCCAGGCTGCGCACCGCGCTGCCCTCGGCCAGGGTCATGCGCACCTCGGCCTGGCCACTCTGCGGCAGCAGCCGTACCTGGTAATCGAGGTCGACTTTCTTCGCCAGCGCCTGCGTACTGAGCAGCAGGACAAACACCATCAACAGCGGGCGACGCATAGCGAAACTCCTTGTAGCCGCGAGGCTCAACCCGCGCGAAAGATCAGGTGGTCTTCCCAGTCGTCTTCATCCACGTCCTTTTCACTGAGCATCCGCCCTGACCGGGAAATGCGTTGCTCATGCACCTGCTGGCGATCCCCGCATACCAGGTGATGCCAGGCCGGCAGGTCCTGGCCTTCGCTGACCAGGCGATAACCGCAGGTGGGCGGCAACCACTTGAACTGGTCGGCCTTGCCCGGGGTCAGCTGGATGCAGTCGGGCACCTGCTGGAAGCGGTTGGGGTAATCGCTGCACGCACAGGTGGTGAGGTCGAGCAGCTTGCAGGCGATGCTCGTGTAATAGACGCTGTTGTCCTCTTCGTCCTCGAGCTTCTGCAAACAGCACAGGCCACAGCCGTCACACAGCGACTCCCACTCCTGGGCGTCGAGCTGCTCGAGGGTCTTGCGCCGCCAGAAGGGCGCGGTATCGGCGATCATCACACGGTTTCCTGCAGTCAACTTCAATCCGCGGCACGCGGCGGCGCCAGTCTAGAGGCAGTCCGGCGGCAACGCCAGACCGCTTGTCAGTGCTCGCCGGACACAGTAGCGTGCGGTTTTTGACCCCGCCCTTGCAGGAGCAGCCATGAGCGCCACCCCACGCATCGCCGACTATGCCATCAACGAGCAGTTCATCAACCGCTGGTCGCCCCGCGCCTTCAGCGACGAGCCGATCAGCCAGCAGACCCTGCTGAGCTTCCTCGAGGCCGCGCGCTGGGCGCCTTCGGCCTACAACTCGCAGCCGTGGCGCTTCCTCTACGCGCGCCGTGACACGCCGAGCTGGGCGCGCTACCTGGATATCCTCAACGAATTCAACCGCAGCTGGGCGCAGCACGCCTCGGCGCTGGTGCTGATCCTCTCCAAGACCACCTTCGCCGCGCCCGGCTCCGATGAAGAAAAACCCGCCCTGTGGCACACCTTCGACACCGGTTCCGCCTGGGGCCACCTGGCGCTGCAAGCCAGCATCAGCGGTTGGCACACCCACGGCATGGCCGGCTTCGACCAGGACCTGGCCCGCCGCGAGCTGAAGATCCCCGAGGGCTACGCGCTGCACGCCATGGTGGCGATCGGCAAGCTGGGTGACAAGGCGACCCTGGCCGAAGCCCTGCAGGCTCGCGAAATGCCAAGCCCGCGCCGGCCGCTGAGCGAGCTGGCTGCTGAAGGCGAGTTCAGCTTGTAACGCGATCTCTGTAGGAGCCGGCAGCGCCACGGCCGAAGCCATCCAACACGGCGCTTGCTGCGCCAGCAACGCTGGCTCCTGCAGGTGGCGGCTTGCCCTCAATAACCGCGGGCGAAATCCACTTCGCCACGCAACCCCTGCCCCGCCGCGTACGCCTGCGCATTCTCGACGAACAACCGTGCCATCGCCACCGGCGAGGTCGGCGCCGAGCTGTGCCCGGTCAGCAGCAGCCCCCAGGCGGTCCAGAACGGATGGCGCTGCGGCAGCGGCTCCTGGCGGCAGACATCGATCACCGCCCCGGCCAGGTGCCCCTGCTTGAGCGCCTCGACCAGGTCGGCATCGACCACCGCCACGCCACGCCCGGCATTGATGAACAGCGCGCTGGGCTTGAAGCACTTGAACAGCGTCGCGTCATACAGATCGTGCGTGGCCGGGGTATCGGGCAGCAGGTTGAGCACGTAGTCGACTTCACCGACCAGACGCGGCAGTTGCTCGAGCCCGGCCACCTCGACGAACGGCGCCTGCTCGCGGGCGGTACTGGCCACGCCGTACAGCTCGACGCCGAAGGGTTGCAGGAACTCAGCCACCCGCTGGCCAATATCGCCGGTACCGACGATCAGCACCCGACGCCCTTCCAGGGTGCGCCCTGGGCGGTCATCCCAGCGCCGCTCGACCTGGCTGACCAGGCGCGACAGCACTTCGCGCTCATGGCTGAGCATATAGGTGAGCATGTATTCGGCCATCACCTGGCCGAAGATACCCACCGCGCGGGTCAGGCGATAATCACACGGCAAGCCATCGGCCAACAGCGGGGTGATACCGGCCCAGGTCGACTGCATCCAAACGGGCTTGTGGCCCTGGCGCAGCAGGCTGGCCAGCAGGTCCGGCTGGCCCAGCCAGACCGGGCATTCGGGGGCGAAGCGCGCCAGCTCGGCGGAATCGCCGCTGGTCAGGACCTCCAGGTCCGGTGCCAGCTCGCCCAGCAGGCGAGCATAGTGGGCATGATCCTGTTCAGCGATCAGAACACGCATGTGCAAACACAACCTTGGCAAACAACGAAAGCGGCCCGCCAGGCGGGCCGGGGGAGAGGCGCGAGGCCCGGCTCAGGCCGGGTCGTTGCGACGCAGCAACTCTTCGGGCAGGTGCTCGATGTAGTCGTCTTCCGGCGGCGGCATCTGCAGGTGGTAGCCCTGGCTGTCGAGATTTTCCAGGACCTTGGCGATGTCCTCGCGGGCCAGCTTGCGCTCCGGGGTCAGCACCAGGTCAAAGGCGTGCAGCGGCGTGCCGAAGAACGGCAGCAACGCCTCGGGCACGCGGGCCAGGCCGTCTGCCTTGAGCACGTAGAGGTACATCTCATTCTTGCGTGGGCTTTTATAGATGGAGCAGATGCGTTTCATCGGGAATCTCCGGCGCCCGCCAGGTCGTCCAGCAGGGCCTGGCCCATGCGCTCGCGGCGCCAGCCGCGCAGGGCATCGGGCAGTTGATAGGGGCCGTTGGGGTAGCCGCTCTTGAGCAGCGCTTCGAGGGCTTTTTTACGCAGCATCAGCTCCGGGGCGATGCCCAGGCGCTCGCCTTCGGCCTGGCCGATGGCGCGCAGGCGCTTGAGGATGCCGGCGGCCTCGATCGGCAGCGGCTCGGGCAGCGGCGCTGGCCACTGCTCCTGCGGCAGCGCGGCGGCACGCTTGATCAGCTGGATGAGCTGTTCGCCGTCCTGGCGGATGGTTCGTGGATGCATCTCGTCGATTTTCGCCAGGGCCGACGGCGAATCGGGCTGGTTCTTGGCCATGGGCCACAGCGAGTGCTCCTTGAGGATACGGTTGCGGGGCACATCGCGGCTGCGGGCTTCACGCTCGCGCCAGGCACATAGCTCGCGCAGCACCGCCAACTGCTGGCGGCCCAGCTTCCAGGCCAGCTTGACATCGCGGTACAGGGTCTCGGGCTCGACTTCGCGACGCAGCGCGGCGACCAGTTCGGCTCCGTCCTCAAGGACCCAGGCGTACTTGTCATCGGACAATCGCGGGCGCAGGGCGTCGAACAGCTCGGCCAGGTGCACGGCATCCTCGGCGGCGTAGCTGACCTGGGTGTCCGACAGCGGGCGTTGCAGCCAGTCGGAGCGGGTCTCGCCCTTGGGCAGGTCGATACCCAGCACGTCCTGGACCAGGCGCGAATAGCCCATCGAGAATCCGATGTTCAGGTAGCCTGCTGCCAGTTGCGTGTCGAACAGTGGTTGCGGCAGCTTGCCGGTCAGGCGCAGCAACACCTCGAGGTCTTCGCTGCAAGCGTGCAGCACCTTGACCACGCCGCTATCCTCGAGCAGCCCGGCCAGCGGTTGCCAGTCGCGGATCAGCAACGGGTCGATGAGGAAGGCCCGCTGGCCGTCGCCGATCTGGATCAGCCCGGCCTTCGGGTAAAAGGTATCGACCCGCATGAATTCGGTGTCGAGCGCCACGAAAGGCAGTTCGCGCCAGCTTTGGCAGTGCTCGGCCAGGGTCTGGTCGTCACGGATCCAGTGAATATCGATGGCCACGAGGCTCTCCCACTAACATTGGCGCGCAGTATATACGGCGCGGGTGCTCTGGGTGAAACCTCGCAAGCCACGCCATCCTTGGTACCGACCGCGGTGGCGGTCAGCGATCGGCCGCCAACCAGGGGCGGCAGCCGGCAAACATGTCCAGCGACTGCTGGTAGACCCCGGTGCGCACCTGCAACAGGCCGAGCATCGAGTGGAACAGGTTGTCCTGGGACAATGGCGCATCGCGCAGCTTGGCCAGGCAACCGGTGTCGAGGCCGAAGTCCTGCTGATAACTGTCGGAGAACCAGGCCAGCAGCGGTACATGCTTCTGCTGGTCCGGCGCCATTATGTACGGCGTGCCGTGCAGGAACAGGTTGTATTCGCCCAGCGACTCGCCATGGTCGGACAGGTAGATCATCGCGGTGTCTACCTTGTCCTGCTTGTTGCGCAGGGTGTCGATCAGCGACGCCAGCACCTTGTCGGTATAGCTCAAGGTGTTGTCATAGCCATTGACGATTTCCTGTGTGCTGCACTGGTTCAGCGCATTGCTGCGACATACCGGGGTGAATGGCTCGGCACCAGCCGGGTAGCGCTTGAAATACTCGGGGCCGTGGCTGCCCATCTGGTGCAGCACCAGCACGGTGTCCTGGTCGAGGTTGTCGATCAGCTCGCCAAGGCCCTGCAGCAGGATCTCGTCATGGCATTCGCCGCTGGCGCACAGGGCCGGATCCTTGAGGTTGCTGACATCGATGAACTGCACGCGATCGCAGGTGCCCTTGCAGCCGCTCTGGTTGTCACGCCACTGCACGGCCAGGCCAGCGCGCTGGAGGATATCGAGCAGCCCCTCGCGGTTCTTCGCCACGCTCGGCACATAGTCCTTGCGGCCCATGCCGGAGAACATGCATGGCACCGACACCGCGGTCTCGGTGCCGCAGGAATGCACGTCGGTGAAGCTCAGCAAGCCCTGTTCCCTGGCCAGTCGCGGCGTGGTATCGCGGGCATAGCCAAGCACGCCGAAGTTATCCGCCCGGGCACTCTCGCCCACCACCAGCACAGTCAGCGACTTGCGCGCATGGTGCTGCCAGGCGGCATCGCGGCGAGCATCTTCGCCATAGGCCAGGAAGGGCTGGGCGGCGCTGCCGATCTGTTCACGAACGTAACCGAACGAAGCACCGACGATATTGCTCGGGGTGAGCATCAGGCGCAGTTCATGGTGGTTGCGCAACAACGAGGCAAGCCCCTGGTAATTGACCAGCGCCACCGAGCCCAACGCCACCACGCAGGCGCCGCTGACCACCAGCTTGCCCAGCAGCTCGCGGTGCCAGGGCCGATAGGCGATGTTGGCCTTCCATACCAGCAGCGACGGCAATACGCCGAGCAGCAGGATATACAGGACAAACTTCAACGACAGCAAGTCGCGGACTTCCGCGGCATTGGTTTCGGCGACATTGCGAAACATGCCGGCATCTATAAGTACGCCGTATTGGTTCATGAAGTACGCGACCGCCGCGCCGCCCATGAACAATACAATCAGCACCGGTTTCAATACATAACGAAATGCCAACAAGGTGAGAATAAGATTGAACGCGAACAGCATCATTACCGCGAATGCCAAGCTCAGCCACAGCCCCACCATGCCGGGTGGCACAATGGCTTCCAGGTGCTCCCAGAGAAACATGTTCATGCCGATCAGCAGGTAAAGACTGGCCAGCAACGTGACCCATTCAGTCCGCAGGGGTTTAAGTGTGAGCATGGCGTTCGCATTAAGAGTTCAACAGCGGCCAACACGCCCGCTTGGGCAGGTTGGAAAGTTGCGCGAACTTTAGGAATGCGAGCATCAATTTTTTGTGAAAAAGACGCCAACGAATCGCTGGATTGACGTCTTTCATGGATTAAACAACTTTCATTCAGCCGCCATTCAGCCAGGCAGGCGACGCTTGGCGTACGGCGCGCGGTCGATATCCAGCACTTCCACGCACAGCTGAATGTCCAGCCCGACCTGGGCGGGGATCGCCTCGTGCAGCACCTCGAGCAGGCTGCTGGACAGCTGCTGCTTGACCTGCTCGGAACGGCCGCTAAGGATCGCCAGGCGCACATGGGCGAATGCCCGCTCGCCCGGCGCGGTGCCGACGCGATACTGGGCGAAAGCCTGGGCGCGGCTCTTGATGTCCAGTTCCTCGGCGAACTGGCCGCTACCGACCAGGGCGTGGTTGAGGCGCAGCAACAGCACGTCGACATTGAGGTCGCGCAGGTTGTCGCTGTATTCGAGGTTCAAGTGAGGCATGGCGCAGGTTCCAGTTACGCGAGGGATGTGCGACAGCCTACCCCAGTCCCGCAATGGGGCAAAGGCGGCTATCCTCAGGACTCAGGCTCGTTCGACAACCCGCCAGAGAGGTGAAGAAATGCCCGTCCCGCATGATTTGCTCGCAGACCTGCATGTGACCGCCGACCAGTTCCAGGCCCTGATCGACAAGGACCACGACCTGCACAAGTTGCACAAGGAATACAACGCCAAGGACAAGGAAGTGGTGGCCGCCGAAGGCAACGGCACCAATGACGACACAGTCAACCTGCTACGCAAGGAACGCTTGCTGCTCAAGGACAAGATCGAAAGGATCGTCCATCCGCCCAAATCCTGAATCGACTCCTGCAAGGGGCGCATCCCCCTGTAGGAGCCGGCCTTGCCGGCGAACGCCGGCAAGGCCGATGCCGCCCGACGATCACGCCTGGGCCGAGGCCTTCAGTGCCGTCTCCAGATCCTCGATCAGATCGCGGTAGTCCTCGATCCCCACCGACAACCGCAGCAGGTTCTCGCTGATTCCCATCACACCCTTCTGCTCCGGGCTCAGCGAATTGTGCGACATGCTCCAGGAGTGGTTGATCATGCTCTCCACCCCGCCCAACGAGTCGGCCAGCACGAAGATCGACAGCGCCTCGACCAAACGGTTGACCGCCGCCCGACCACCCTTGATGCGCAACGCCACCACCGCGCCGCCGGTGCGCATCTGGCGCTTGCTCAGCTCATGCTGCGGATGGCTTTCCAACCCCGGGTAGTAGACCTGCTCGACCTGCGGGTGCTGTTCGAGGAACTGCGCCACGCGCAGGGCATTGGCGCTCTGGCGCTCCATGCGCACATCGAGGGTCTTCAGCCCGCGCAATGCCAGGTAGCAGTCGAACGGCCCCTGGATGGCGCCGACCGCCATGCTGATCTTGCGCAGGCGTCCCAACAGCTCCGGGTTGGCCGCCACCACCACGCCACCGGTGAGGTCGGAGTGGCCGCCGATGTATTTGCTCGCCGAGTGCATCACCAGGTCCACGCCCAGGGTGATCGGCTGCTGGTTCCACGGCGAGCAGAAGGTGTTGTCGATGCAGGTCAGCACGCCGCGAGCGCGGGCCAGGTCGCACACCGCCTTGATGTCCACCAGGTGCAGCAGCGGGTTGGTCGGCGATTCGATCCAGATCAGTTGAGTTTCGGGGCGGATCGCAGCGGCCACGGCGTCGATGTCATTGAGGTCGACATAGGTAGTGGTCAGGCCCGAGGTGCGTCCACGGTAGTCTTCCAGCAGGCGGAAGGTGCCACCGTAGACGCCGTTCATCACCACCACATGGGCATCCTTGGACAACAGCTCGAGCACCGTGGCGGTGGCACTGACGCCCGAGGCGCAGGCGACAGCGCCGACACCCTCCTCCAGTGCGGCCACGCAGGTTTCGTAGGCATGCCGGGTCGGGTTACTGACCCGGCTGTAGGCATATTCGGGGTTGTCGTCCAAACCGCGCTTGATGAACGAGCTGGAGGTGACGATGGCCGGGAAGATGGCATTGTCGGCGACGCTGGACTGCTCGCCGGCGTGGATGGTACGGGTGGCGAAATTGCGCGGCTTGTCGGACATGTTCGGGCCCATGGGCTAAGGGTGGAAAACCGCCACTATCGCATATCCGCCCCGGCCCGGCGCTATCGGAACGTTCCTGCCGCTCGGCATGGGATTACAGTTCCAATGATGTGTTCTAGCGACTACTCTCGGGAAACTTTTTCTCTTTTCAGGCCACAGCACACAATGGACAGTTTCGACCAGCATATTCTTACCCTGCTCCAACGTGACGCCTCGATCTCGCTCAAGGACCTGGCCGAAGCGGTCAACCTGTCGACCACGCCGTGCTGGAAACGGGTCAAGCGCCTGGAGGAAGACGGCTACATCAAGGGACGTGTCGCCCTGCTCGACCCTGTGCGCCTGGGCCTGGGGCTGACGGTGTTCGTCCAGCTCAAGACCCAGCGCCACGACAGTGCCTGGCTGGCGCGGTTCGCCGCCACGGTGACGGCGTTCGAGGAGGTGATGGAGGTGTACCGCATGTCCGGCGACTGGGACTACATGCTGCGCGTGGTGGTGGGTGACATCGGCGCCTACGACCGCTTCTACAAGAAGCTGATCACCAGCACCGACGGGCTGTCGAACATCACTTCGAGCTTTGCCATGGAGCAGATGAAGTACACCACGGCGTATCCGGTGCATCGCTAACACCGTGCGGCGTGCCCCCTGTGGGAGCGGGTTTACCCGCGAACGCCGGCATAACCGGTGCCAGGCAGCGCGTCACCTGGTTCGCCAGCAAGGCTGGCTCCTACAGTTTGTATACCGGCGCAGCTGCTCACTCCCCGGCGGCCATCACCTCGATACGATTGCCGGCCTGGGCCTTCTCCAGCTTGATCGCCACGAACTTCGAGGTTGGCGTGTAGGTACCTTCGCCGTAACTGTCCAGCGGCACCAGCGGATTGGTCTCCGGGTAGTACGCCGCCGCCTGCCCCTGCGGCACGTCATAGGCCACCAGGCGGAAGCCCGACACCCGCCGCTCGCGACCATCCTCCCACAGCGACACCAGGTCCACCTGCTCGCCCGGCTCGAAGCCCAGGCGGCGGATATCGGCCTCATTGACGAAAACCACCTCGCGCAGGCCGAACACACCGCGGTAGCGGTCGTCCAGGCCGTACAGCGTGGTGTTGTACTGATCGTGGGAGCGCAAGGTCTGCAGGATCAGGTCCGGCGTGTCACCACGCGCCAGCACCGCTTCGTTGATCAGTTGCACCGGCAGCTCGCTGGCGCTGAACCGCGCCTTGCCAGTGGCCGTACGGAAGTTGCGGTCCGCGGCGTTGTTGCCCAGGTGGAAACCGCCTGGATGCTGCAGGCGCGCGTTGAAATCAGTGAAGCCCGGGATCACATCGGCGATCAGGTCGCGAATGCGGCCGTAGTCGGCGATCACATGGTCCCAGTCGATCGGCCGATTGCCCAGGGTGGCCTGGGCCATGCCGGCGATGATCGCCGGCTCCGAGCGCAGGTGCGGCGAACGCGGCTGCAACTGGCCGTGGGAAATGTGCACCATGCTGAAGGTGTCTTCCACGGTGACGCCCTGCGGGCCTTCGGCCTGCAGGTCGATCTCGGTGCGGCCCAGGCACGGCAGGATCAATGCATCGCGTCCGGTCACCAGGTGCGAGCGGTTGAGCTTGGTGGAAATCTGTACGGTCAACTCGCAGTTGCGCAGCGCCGCGTGGGTGCGTGGGGTATCCGGCGTGGCCTGGGCAAAGTTGCCGCCCATTGCCGCCCAGGCCGATGAACACCTTGGCCTGCCCCTGTTCCATGGCCTTGATCGCCAGCACCGCGTTGTGCCCGTGCTCGCGGGGCACGCTGAACTGGAAGCGCCGCTCGATGGCATCGAGCAACTGCGCCTTGGGCTTCTCGTCGATGCCCATGGTGCGGTCACCCTGCACGTTGCTGTGGCCACGTACCGGCGACAGGCCGGCGCCCGGCTTGCCGACGTTGCCGCGCAGCAACTGCAGGTTGACGATTTCCTGCACGGTCGGCACCGAGTGGCGGTGCTGGGTGATGCCCATGGCCCAGCACATGATCACCCGCTCGGCCTTGCGGTACATGCGCGCGGCCAGCTCGATCTCGGCCTTGCTCAGGCCGGACTGCTCGATGATATGGGGCCATGGCGTGGCATCCACCAGTGCCAGGTAATCCTCGACGCCGCTGGTGTGCTCGGCGATGAAGGCATGGTCGAGCACCGGCGGCTCGTTGTTCAGCTGTGCCTCGCGCTCCCACTGCAGGAGGAACTTGGCGATGCCGCGCATGGCCGCCATGTCGCCACCCAGGGCTGGACGGAAGTAGGCGGTGTTGGTCGGTTCGGAGCCATTGCTGAGCATCTCGAACGGGTGCTGCGGATGCTGGAAACGCTCCAGGCCACGTTCCTTGAGCGGGTTGAAGCAGACCACCTGGGCGCCGCGCTTGACCGCCTCGCGCAGCGGTTCGAGCATGCGCGGATGGTTGGTGCCGGGGTTCTGGCCAATGACGAAGATCGCATCGGCCAGCTCCAGGTCGTGGAACACCACGGTGCCCTTGCCCACGCCAAGGGTCTCGGCCATGCCCACGCCGCTGGCCTCGTGGCACATGTTCGAGCAGTCGGGGAAGTTGTTGGTGCCGAAGGCGCGCACGAACAACTGGTAGAGGAACGCCGCCTCGTTGCTGGCCCGGCCAGAGGTGTAGAACTCGGCCTGGTCGGGCGACTCGAGACGGTTCAGGTGGCGGGCGACCAGGGCGAAGGCTTCTTCCCAACTGGTCTGGACGTAATGGTCGGTGGCCGCGTCATAGCGCATCGGATGGGTCAGCCGGCCCTGGTACTCGAGCCAGTAGTCGGTCTGTTCACGCAACGCACTGACGCTGTACTTGGCGAAGAACGCCGGATCCACCGAGCGACCGGTGGCCTCCCAGTTCACCGCCTTGGCACCGTTCTCACAGAATTTGACCATGTCGCTTTCCGGCGACTCGCCCCAGGCGCAGCCCGGGCAGTCGAAGCCACCGTTCTGGTTGGTCTTGAGCATGGCCCGCAGGTTCTTGAAGGCGTTCTCGCTGCCCAGCCAGCTCTTGGTCACGCTCTTGAGCGCGCCCCAGCCGGCGGCCGGCCCCTTGTAGTCCCTGATGTGTTCGTCCTGGCTCATGCTGTGAAAATCTCGCGCGGTGTTTTTTCCAGCCTAAGAAGTGCGCCCCAGACGCGTCCAATCGATATGAGTGAAAGCGTGATAAACGCCGTCGATCATGGCCTGCAGCCCTCGCCTGGCGGGGCCTTGAGCCGTGATAGAGGAGACTGATCGAATAGTCGGGCAAAGCAATTTGACGGCACTGGACGCAGGTTATAGCTTGAACCTTGTCTGCGGCCTTGCGCCGCCCCCCCCTCTTCAATGTCGAGCGCGAACGTGGAAAAGAACCCCCAGGCCCTGATCGACGGTTTCAACCGCAAAGTCGACTACCTGCGGATGTCGGTCACCGACCGCTGCGACTTCCGCTGCGTCTATTGCATGGCCGAGGACATGCAGTTCCTGCCGCGCCAGCAGATCCTCAGCCTCGAGGAGCTGTACCAGGTTGCCGAGCGCTTCGTGGCCCTGGGCACCCGCAAGATCCGCCTGACCGGCGGCGAGCCGCTGGTACGCCAGGGCATCGTCGAGCTGTGCGGGCGCATCGCCGCCCTGCCCGGCCTGCGCGAACTGTGCCTGACCAGCAACGGCTCGCAATTGGGCCGCCTGGCCCAGCCGCTGTTCGACGCCGGCGTGTCGCGCCTGAACATCAGCCTCGACAGCCTCGACCGCGAACGCTTCCGCGCCCTGACCCGCACCGGTGACCTCGACCAGGTGATCGCCGGCATCGATGCCGCCCGCGCCGCGGGCTTCCGTCGCACCAAGCTCAATGCAGTGGTCCTCAAGGGCCGCAACGACCATGAGATCGTCGACCTGGTGCGCTTCGCCATTGACCGAGAGCTGGACATCTCCTTCATCGAGGAAATGCCCCTGGGCGTGATCAGCGAGCACGAACGCGGCGAGTCGTTCTGCTCCAGCGACGATGTGCGCGCGCGCCTGGCCGAGCACTTCACCCTGGTCGAGTCGGCCGAGTCGTCCCAGGGCCCTGCGCGCTACTGGCGCCTGGCCGAGGCGCCGAACACCCGGGTCGGTTTCATTTCCCCGCACAGCCACAACTTCTGCGCCACCTGCAACCGCGTGCGGCTGACCGTCGAAGGCCGCCTGTTGTTGTGCCTGGGCAACGAGCACTCGGTGGACCTCAAGCAGGTCCTGCGCCAGCACCCGGGCGAGCGCGAGCGCCTGGAGCAGGCGATCCGCGACGCCATGCAGCTCAAGCCCTACCGCCACCACTTCGAGGTCGGTGGCGAGGTGCAGATCCTGCGTTTCATGAACATGACCGGCGGCTGATCGGCTGCCTCTGGAACCGCCTTGATCGTCCATCCACGCCCCGACATGCTGCGCGTGCTGTTCACCCTCAAGGGCTCGATTATCCAGCGCATCGCCTTGCGCTGCCTGGGGGTGACCCTGCTGGCGGCCTTGATCGTGCTGATCGAGCGGCACTACCCGGCGCTGTTCTACCCGGTGAGTGCCACGCCGTTCACCTTGCTCGGCCTGTCGTTGTCGATCTTCATGAGCTTTCGCAACAACGCCTGCTACGACCGCTGGTGGGAAGGTCGCAAGGCCTGGGGGCGGTTGATCATCGAGGTGCGTTCGTTCACCCGCGAAAGCGTGGTGATCAAGGACCCGCACCTGCGCACGCTGCTGCTGCGCAACCTGTGCGGCTTCGCCCACGCACTCAACGCCCGGTTGCGCAACGAGGACGAACTGCGCGCCGCCCGGCCCTGGCTGGGCGAGCAGGCGCTAATCGTCCGCCACAATGTGTGTGACGGCATCCTGCGCGAGGTGGGCGAACACTGTTCACGGCTGGCCGAACAGGGGGCGCTCAGCGAGTTCCGCTATACCAGCCTGGCGCAGCGCCTGGCGGGGCTCTCGGAGGTGCAGGCCACCTGCGAACGGATCAAGAGCACGCCATTGCCGTTCCCCTACACCCTGCTGCTGCACCGCACCATCTATATCTTCTGCCTGCTGCTGCCGTTCGCCCTGGCCGAACCCTTGGGCTGGCTGGCGCCGTTGTTCACCACCATCGTCAGCTACACCTTCTTCGGCCTGGATGCGATCGGCAACGAGCTGGAAGACCCGTTCGGGCGCGACGAGAACGATTTACCCACCGATGCGCTGGTGCGCAGCCTCGAACGCGATGTGCTGGCGGCGCTGGGGCACGAGCCGCTGCCGCCGGCGCTGGAGCCGGTGGATCATGTGCTGAGTTGAAGGCCCGTCGCGGGGCAAGTCGCAGCGGCGCACCGCCTCTGCGACTCGCCCCGCGATGGGGTTCCTGAGGTCAACCGCGGCTTGCGCAGGCCCCGATGGGTTTAAGGTGCGCGACGAAATTACACGGCCGATGCCGGGCATCCAGCTGTTCGGCCAAGATCCCCTCCCAGGCCGTGCGGCAGGCACCGGTCGAGCCCGGCAGGCAGCACACCAGGGTGCCATTGGCCATGCCGGCCAGCGCCCGGCTCTGCACCGTGGAGGTACCGATGTCGAGAATCGACAGGGCACGGAACAGCTCGCCGAAGCCATCGATGTGCTTGTCCAACAGGCAGTTCACCGCTTCCGGCGTGCTGTCACGTCCGGTGAAACCGGTGCCGCCGGTGATCAGCACCACCTGCACCTGCTCGTCGGCGATCCAGGTGGCGACCTGGGCGCGGATCTTGTACAGATCGTCCTTGAGCAACTCGCGCGCCACCAGGCGATGGCCGACGCCGACCGCGCGGCTGGCCAGCAGCTCGCCAGAGGTATCGTTGTCGAAGGAACGGGTGTCGCTGACGGTCAGCACGGCGATGTTCAGTGGCACGAACACCGCATCGGGTTTCACGCTCATGGGAACTGCTCCGGAAATGGGCTCGCGGCCACGTTAGAGGCAACCCCAGGCAGCGTCCAATCGATAGCGCATACCGCATGATCGACGCTTTCTATCGCCGGCAAGCACCTGCTGCAGGCGCGGGCTCGTGCGGCGAACCGCTGGCGCCAACAGCGCAGAGCACTTGCCGGCGAGCTGAAAAATGTGCACTATACTGCGCACTGTGAGGACGACCTTACGACGCTGTGCGTGACCATCCCGGGGACGGCCCCATCCTTGAAACGATGGAGAGACACCATGTCCTGGATCATCCTGTTCTTCGCCGGCCTGTTCGAGGTCGGCTGGGCTGTCGGCCTCAAGTACACCGACGGCTTCACCCGCCCCCTGCCCACCGTGCTCACCGTCGGCGCCATGGTCATCAGCCTCGGCCTGCTGGGCCTGGCCATGAAAGAGCTGCCGCTGGGCACCGCCTATGCCATCTGGACCGGCGTCGGCGCGGTCGGCACGGTCATCGCCGGCATCATCCTGTTCGGCGAATCCATGGCCCTGGTGCGTTTGGTCAGCGTTGCCCTGATCATCTGCGGCTTGGTCGGCCTGAAGGTCAGCGCCAGCTGACCTTCGCTTGCACCGCCTTAACGTAGCGCGCCGCGCAGCAGGCTCACCTGTTCGCGCAGCGCTTCAGGCTGCGCCGCCTCCGCCGGGATGGCGGCGCCAGCCACGATGGTCACCCGCGACCACAGACGCTTGAAGAAGCCCTTGTTCGGATCGCGACTGAAGAAACTCCCCCACAGCCCCTGCAACGCCAACGGAATCACCGGCACTGGCGTTTGCTCCAGGATACGGCTGACCCCACCCTTGAACACATCGATCTCACCATCCGAACTCAGCTTGCCCTCGGGGAAGATGCACACCAGCTCGCCGTCAGCCAGGTACTGGGCGATGCGAACGAAGGCTCGCTCGTAGGTCGCCTCGTCTTCGCCACGCCCGGCGATCGGGATGGCTCCGGCGGTGCGGAACACGAAGTTGAGCACCGGCAGGTTGTAGATCTTGTAGTACATGACGAAACGGATCGGCCGGCGGATGGCGCCACCGAGCAATAGCGCATCGACGAACGAGACATGGTTGCACACCAGCAGCGCCGCGCCTTCGTCGGGAATACGCTGCAACTCGCGGTGCTCGACCCGGTACATCGAATGGCTGAGCAGCCAGATCAGGAAGCGCATGGTGAATTCCGGCACGATCCGGAAGATATAGGCGTTGACCGCGATATTGAGCAGCGACACCACCAGGAACAACTGCGGGATACTCAGCTTGGCCAGGCTCAACAGGACGATGGTGATGATCGCCGACACCACCATGAACAGCGCGTTGAGGATGTTGTTGGCGGCGATCACCCGGGCCCGCTCGCCCTCTGCGGTGCGGGCCTGGATCAAGGCGTACAGCGGCACGATGTAGAAGCCGCCGAATACCCCAAGGCCCACGATCGAGAGCATGATCCACCAGGCCTGGCTCATGCCCAGCAGTGCCAGCCAGTCATGGGGCGTCGCCGCAGCAGGAACGTCCCCGGAGTGCCACCACCAGAGCAGGCCGAACAGGGTCAGGCCGAACGAGCCGAACGGCACCAGGCCGATTTCCACCTTGCGCCCGCTGAGGCGCTCGCACAGCAGCGAACCGACGGCGATGCCCACCGAGAACAGGGTCAATACCAGGGTGACCACGGTCTCGTCGCCATGCAGCCAGTCCTTGGCATAGGCCGGGATCTGCGTGAGGTAGATGGCGCCGACGAACCAGAACCACGAGTTGCCGACAATCGAGCGCGACACCGCCGGGGTCTGCCCCAAGCCCAGGCGCAGGGTGGCCCAGGACTGCTTGAAGATGTTCCAGTCCAGCTTCATCTCGGGTGCGGCGGCGGCGGCGCGGGGGATCCAGCGGCTGGCCAGGTAGCCGAGCACGGCGGTACCGACCACGCCCGCCGCGGCCAGCGCCGCATAGCTGGATGACGACATCAGCACGCCAGCGCCGATGGTCCCGGCCAGGATCGCCAGGAAAGTCCCCATCTCCACCAGGCCGTTGCCGCCCACCAGTTCCTCCTCCCGCAGGGCCTGGGGCAGGATCGAATATTTCACCGGGCCGAACAGCGCCGAATGGGTGCCCATGGCGAACAACGCCAGCAGCATCAACTCCAGGTGATGGGTGACGAAACCGGTCGCGCCGATGGCCATGATGGCGATCTCGGCCAGCTTGATCGCGCGGATCAGCCGGTCCTTGGCGAATTTCTCGCCAAACTGCCCGGCCAATGCCGAGAACAGGAAGAACGGCAGGATGAACAGCAAGGCGCAGAGGTTGACCCAGATCGAGCGGTCGCCTTCCAGGCTCAGCTTGTAGAGGATCGCCAGGATCAGCGACTGCTTGAACAGGTTGTCGTTGAAGGCGCCCAGCGACTGGGTCATGAAGAACGGCAGGAAACGCCGTTTGCCGAGCAGGGTGAATTGCGAGGGGTGACTCATCGTCCGTGTACCTGATTGGGCTTTTTCATTGGAGGCGCGCACGGCGCGCCAAGCCACAAATCTGCACGGGAACAGGCCAGAAAGGCAACCCGCCGAGCAGGCTGCGCGCATAACAGCTCATCGGCGCACTTGCTCGCACAGCGCAACTTCAAGCTCAGGCGTCACGAAGGCCTGGCCGATCTCGGCATGCTGGACTGCCTGCACGCTCATGCCGAAGCGCGCAAACAGCGCGCTCAACCAGCTGGGATGGTAGGCATAGGTATGTAACCCCAGAGCGTCATGGAACAACTCGCCGCGTTCATCGCGGCTCAAGGTCAGAGGGTTGTAGCCACACGCGGCATAATAGGCAAAACGCGCCAGCAACGCCGCAGGTGTCGTCTGGTAGGAACTGAGCAACAGCGCACAACCGCTACGCGCGATACTACGCACCGCAGACTCGACCTCGGTGATGTTGCCAAAGCAGTTGAACGGAATGAACAGCAGTATGTCGCTGGGCGCAATGCCTGCCAGTTCGCGGGCGATGAGTTCATCGACCTGCTCCGCGCGTCCCACCACCAACGTGCAGCGTTGCTGGTCAGCCTCGGCGAGCCGGGCGCGGCCGCGCTGGATATAGCGTTCGACCGGGTCGATACCGAGGTAGCGCTTGCCTGCGGCGCGACACCAACCCGCATGGGTGCCCTCATGGCAGCCGATTTCGACGATCACCTGCCGAGACCGTGCCGCCGCCGCTAGCAGCATCCGCTCAGAGTGCAGAAAGGCATTGATCGCAGGCGGAAAGTGCGCATCACTGAACAGTTGGTCGCCAGCGCCGCAGGCATAGAAGCCGGCAGCGGAATCATCATGTGCAAGGGATTGCGGCCCGGTCGTCATTGGCAAACTCCCATGTTGCAGGCAACCAGCGAGTACGAGTAGCAGTCATGCAGCAGTGCGCTGGCATCGCCCTGGACCGTCAGTGGATTGACCTCGTCACTGGCGTAGAAGAACAGCATCAACAGCGCCTGGCTTTGCGCACCCACGCAGGTTCGCCGGGAGTCGGCGTGCAGGCTACCGAAGTAGCCCTGCGTGTCGCGCACCGCCGGCATTCCCCCAAGCTTGATGGTCTTGTCGGCAATACCCTGGTAGCTCGCCTGCGGCTCACCCACGGTGCAGACGATCGGCCCCTCCAGGCAAGCCATGTCGTAGGACCCGACACAGACGCCGTAACGCAATGAAATGCAGTTACCGATATCCACCACGGCGTTGACGCTTGCCAATGGCTTGCCCCCCGCCACCCGACGACTGAGCGCATCGCAGGAAGGCCGGTAGCGTGACGGGTCGGCACCGCATGCCTTGAACAGGCGCCGGGCACTGTCAATGTTCTGTTGCGCGACCGCATCAGGCTCGCCAGCCCCCAACGCTGGCAAGCGCCCATTGTCGACCGTGCCAGCCAGCTGACAGTAGAGAAAACCCACCCGCAGGGACGGCCAGGCGGTGGACAGCGCGGAAGCTACTTCGATCATGGAAGCTCAAGCCTCAGACAATGTTATTGAGTTGCTGGTAGAGCCCGTCCAGCTCCGTGAGCTCGGCCAGGCTGGCCATGCTCACCCCGGGCATGCAATAACGCGTGGAAGCCTCACCGAAGACCCGGGAGATGATCGGCGCACGGGGGTCGTCGGCATCGATGGCCCACTCCAGGTAGTGGTGCCGATTGCCCTGATCCTGGCGCAACGGATGCTGCACCGCCCAGTTCATGCTGATGCATTTGGGTTGCCCCAGCTCGCGCTGCCAAGCGCCTATCCGCTCGAGCAAGGCGATGCGCTGGGCATGCTTTTCACCAAGGCCGAACAGTAGCGACAACCCACAGTCGATGCCGACACCAGCCAGGAAACGCAGGGCCTGTTCGCTCCTGTGCACCCAGCCGCTGGATGCCGCGTCACTGCATAGCAGGTCGCCCTTGAGGCTGGCCTTGGCGGCCCCACGGTTCTTGTGCATGGTTGCCGCGAGCGCCTCGTCCGGCGTCTCCAGCCCCATGAAGAGATAGCGCAGACCATTGCCTGCCAGCCGTGCAATCTGCGCCTGGCGATTGGGATCGTTGACCATGTCCACGGTCAATTGCCCACCAAAGACCATGCCCAGCCCCTGTGCTTCGATCAGGTCGGACAAGCGCGCGAGCGAAATCGCGTTGCCCTGCAGCAGGATGGAGTCTTCGACGAAGGCGCTGACCGTCCCGCCACCCGGCAGCCCAGGCGCCAGGCTGGCGATAGCGCGCAATTGCCGATACAAGCGCTGGTGCGCGCTCGCCATGCCATGCAACTTGCCATTGATGGCCTGGGCTTCGCTGCAGAAGTCGCACGAATAGATGCAGCCCTTGCTGGTATCGCTATAGGCATGAGCCGTCAGTTTGGTAGCAAAGACCGGAAACGCCGAGGTGATCGGGAACAAGGTCGCGGGCACGGGCAGATGGTCATAATCCAAGGGCAACTGTGCACTGCCTAGATGCATGACACGGTCCTCCTCCAGCCAGGCGGCCGTCCAGTCGCCACGAACCTCATCGCGATCCGCCAGGAATGTGGCGATGCTGGAAGCGTTCAGCTCCGAGGCGGGCAGGCCGGCCACCGCAACGCCAATCTCGCGTATCAGTGCCTCGCCATCCCCGGAAATCACCAGGTCGAAGAGGCGCCCAATATCCCCCCGAAGCATGGCCGCGATTGGCGAACCGGGGTGCACCCGCAGCTTGCCGTTCACCAGGTAGGTGGTCTCTATCGCGTGCTTGCCGCCGATCACCACGATCGCCTGAGGCCCCAGCACCTGCTTGACACGCGCGGCCACCGCGACGGCGCCAGGAAAGGAAATCGACATCGCGCCGATCAATACAAGGTTGGGTCGAACACTGGCCAGCGCCCGGTCCAGCCAGGCCAGCGTCTCATGCAGGTAGTCCGACATGAACACCGCCTCGGCCAGCCCCTGCGTGCTGTGCCAATTGCTCCGCCCCCATGCACCGATACCCTCGCGGGCCTCATGGGCACAGACCCTGATCGCATTATGCAAACTGAAAGGCGTGCTGCTGTTCAGGTGTTGTTCGTGGCCTGCAGGAGCAAACTGCCAGTGGGGAGCACTGACTGCCAGCACTCTGAGCATAGAGATATCCTTATCAAGTGTATTGCGGCCGAACACCCTGTTCAGGCCGTCAGCGAGCGCCGAAAGTGGCCACCAGGGTGCCTGCGACGATCAACCCGGCCGCGGCCATCAGCCGCAGATCGAGGGTCAGCACGCCTGCCAGCACCAGGAGCAAGGTCGAGATCAAGGGGGCCAGGTATGAAACCGCCCCCAGGAACTCGGCATTGCCGCTCTTGGTGGCGTAGTCCCAGGCGAAGAACGCCAGCCCGACCGGCCCGAGCCCCAGCAGCACGATCGCCAGGCAGCCTCGGGCGTCAGGGATCACCGTGTCTTCCAGCAGCAGGTGACAGATGAACCCGGCCAGCGCGACCAACCCGCAGATCCCGCCAATGACACCTACCGGCGCGCCTTCATGGCGCTTGTTGAACACCGAATAGCTCGACCACACCAACGCGCAACACAACGCAGCGGCATAGCCGAGCAAGGTGCGCGTGGTGAGCACACTGCTCTGTGGTTGCAAGATCAAGGCTGTGCCGGCCAGGCCCAGGCAGGCGCCCAGCAGGCACAGGCGGTTTAGGCGCCCCCCACCCTGCATGGCACTGAACAGCACGATCAACAGCGGCCACAGGTAGGCGATCATGCTGGCCTGCGCGGGCGGAGCGGCCTTGAGGGCAAAAAAGTAGAAGGCGTGGTACAGGAAGATCGCGGCGAATCCGGAACACCAGACCCCCACCGGCTGTCGCCAGGCCCGCAAGCCACCCCGCCAGCCACCCAGCGCGGCCAGGCAGGCAAGGCCGAAAGGAATGCAAAATGACAGAAACAGCAACTGAAAAGGCGGGATTCCCTGGGTCTGGGTGGTCAACAGCGCCAGCGCCGCCCACATCAGGATCGCCAGCAAGCCGCAGGCGTTGGCGGACTTCTTCAGGCTGGCGGGTGCAAGGGAGTTACCGTGCAACGCTTCGGACATGGGACGCTCGTAACCCGTCGAGGTGGTGAGCGAAACGTACGCCAGCCGTCATGGGCCCGGCTTGCAGGATCCGGCAATTTTTTTGTTGCCGCCTGCAAGGCCAGGCAGGTTGCGCCAGGGCGATCAGGCGCTGGCGCGTCGCAACCTGGCCGGGGTGATGTCACGGGCGCGCTTCAGCGCATGGGTCAACGCGCTCTGATCGGAAAAGCCGCAGGCCCGCGCAATGTCACTGATGGGCAGTCGGCTGCCGGAGAGCAGGCCAATCGCCCGTTCGATGCGCAGTTCCAGCAAGTAGGCATGGGGCGTCATCCGCAGTGACTGGTTGAACAGGTAGTTGAGCTTGCGTTCGCTGACGCCGGCAGCAACAGCCACATGCTTGCAGGTGATCGGCTGGTCAAGGTTGGCCCGCATGAACGTCGTGGCCTTGGCCAGCGGCGTGTACTTCGCGTCCGTGACCGACGCAGCCTGCCCGGAGATGGCGCTCAAGGCCAACCTGAGCCAGGCGCCGGTGTCGACGGCGCGCTGCTCCTGAACCGCCCCTCTGAGAAAGGCAATCAGGTGGCAGAACGACAAGGGCACGCTGAAGAAACGTTCGTCGAGCAGGCGCAGCGCCCCCACCTGACGGCCATCGGCCAGGCGGAAGTCGATGGGGATGTCGGCAACCACATACTGGCTACCCGAGGAAGCATTGAAGCGATGGTGGCTGGCGGCGGGGATCAATATGCCCCTGGCATTGGTCAGATGCCCTTGCGTGCCATCGACCTCTATTTCCATGGTGCCGTGGGTGGGAATGACCAACTGGTGGAAGTCGTGCACATGAAGGCTGACGCCTTCGGCATAGGACTTGAGCGAAACGATCGAATTCAGCTCCATTAAGGCGCTCCTTGCCCGCTTGTTCTTGTTGTCCGCGCCCTGCCCTCCAGACACAGATAACCGCATCCATGCGTCTTCGCCAAGCGAGCAAGCCCGACAGTACTGCCGGGCCTTCGTGCTGTCCAGCTACGCCTGTGCAATACACGGCGACACGAACAGCTCACCTCGCCACGCCCCACGCAGGGTGCGACTGGCCACCACCGCCCAGAGCAGGGCCAGCGCCACCACCAGCACCAGGCCGAACACGCTGAAGAAATCGAGCGACAACCAGGCAGCCAGCTTCAACGTCGCCAGGCAGTACACCCCCAGCGGGAAGGTGAACCCCCACCAGCCCAGGTTGAACGGCATGCCCTGGCGCATGTAGCGCAAGGTGATCAGCACCGCGGTCAGCAGCCACCAGAGCCCCGCGCCCCACAGCACGATCCCGGCCACCAGCCCCAAGCCGCGCGCCACCTCACCCAACCCGCCCAGGCCATTGGCGGCGAACACTGCCGGCGCATCGCCACCCAGCACCAGCATGCCCAGCGCGCCAGTACCGATCGGGCCCAACGCCAACCAGCTGGAAGCGGCCATGTTGGCCGGCGGCAATTTGTGCAGGGCCATGCGCAGCATGAGGATGGTCAGGATGCTGAACGCCACCGGCAGCGACACCGCCCACATCACGTAGCTGGTCACCACCACCAGGAACTGCTGGTGGGCGTCGGCCAGGTGCGGGGCCAGCAGGCCACCACTGGCCGCGGCGACTTCCGCTGCCACCACCGGCAGCAGCCAGACCGCGGTCATCTGGTCGATGCTGTGTTCCTGGCGGGTGAACATCAGGTAGGGAATAGCCACCCCGCACAGCAGCGCCAGGCCCACGTCCAGCCACCACAAGGCCTCGACCCAGGGCACCACGGCCTCGCCCCAGCGCGCCATGCCGAACACCAGGGCGCCATTGAGAATGGTGGCCAGCCCCATGGGAATGGTGCCGAAGAACATCGACACGGTGGAATGGGCGAAGATGCGCCGGGCTTCGTCGAAGAACAGCAGCCAACGGGCGCCGTACAGGACACAGAACAGGGTGAACAGGCCAATGGTCAGCCACCACAGCCCTTCGGCCACGCGGTCCAGCACCGGCACCTGGAGCTGGTGAAACGCCAAGGCCAGCACGCCGGTGCCCATGGTTGCGGCGAACCAGTTGGGGGTGAACTGGCGAATCACCTCGCGCGGGTGCGCCAGATGGCTGAGCGGGCGCCAGCAGGGCGCGTGGGTCTGGGTGCATGGCATGAACGTTTCTCCTGGCCTTGGGTAAGGTAGGAATATCTTATGCCCGTGAAGAATATCTATATAACGGGTAATTTCTCTATCTGTTATCGATTTTACATATATAGCGTTCGATCAGCCGCCTGGCATATGCTTGGCCGCTAACAATGACAAGGACCCGTCGATGCTCCGTGCCCTGAAAAACTATCCATCCGCCGTGCGCCTGTTGCTGTTCACCACCTTCACCTTGACCATGGCCCGGGCGATCACCCTGCCCTATCTGGTGGTGTACCTGTCGGCGCACATGGGCCTATCGGTCGGCCACACCGGCCTGCTGGTGGGTGGCGCCATGCTTCTGGCCTCCATGCTCAGCCTCTACGGCGGGCACCTGGTCGACACCCTGCGCAGCCACACGCTGATCGTCGCCTGCACGCTGCTGTTCGCCCTGGCCTTCATTGGCATCGTGAGCAGCACCTCGGCGCTGCTGTTCTTCTGCTTCCTGGTGGTGGCCTACCTGGCCCAGACCGTGGTCGACATTACCGCCAAGGCCGGGTTCTGCGCCCTGCTGCCCGAAGACCGGCGCGGCGAAGCGTTCGCCATCAAGTACACGTTCAACAACATCGCCTGGGCCGCAGGGCCGATGCTCGGAGTGCTGTTGATCGAGGCCGACGACCACCTGCCGTTTCTGCTATCGGCGCTGATCGGCAGCGGTTTGAGCCTGGCTTATTACTGGCTGGGCGAGCGCAACCTGCTGGGCCTGCGCGAGGACGGGCCCGCGGCGGGCTTCGCCCAGGTTGCCCTGGGCATGCTGCGCGACCGCCGGCTGGTCTGCTTTACCCTGGGCGGCGTGCTCAGCGCCGTGGTGTTCGGCCAGTTCACCGCCTACTTGTCGCAATACCTGGTGGTGACCCTGCAGGACCCGGCCCAGGTCGCGCGGCTGGCGGGCTACCTGGTGACCACCAACGCCGTCACGGTGATTGCCCTGCAGTACGTGATCGGCCGGCGCATCGGCCGCCAGCAGCTGATGCCCTGGCTGATGGCCGGCATGGCCATGTTCATCGCCGGTTTGCTGGGGTTTTCCGTGGCGGCTTCGGCGCCAGCCTGGTGCCTGGCGATGCTGGTGTTCACCCTGGGCGAGATCATCGTGATTCCGGCCGAATTCATGTTCATCGACCTGATCGCACCGGAACACCTGCGCGGGGTTTATTATGGCGCGCAGAACCTGTCCAACCTGGGCGGCGGGCTGGGGCCGATCCTGGTAGGCCTGGCACTGGGGTATCTGCTGCCGGCGGCGGTGTTCTACCTGCTCATCGGCTCGGTCATGTTGGCGGCGATGTTCTATTGGCTGGGCACGCGTCGGCGGGTGGAGTAGGCGCCGGCCCTGCGACGTCCTGCCACTGCGACCATGGTCTGCGCTGACGCGGCGCCCGCTGCGTGCCAGACTGATTGATCGGGACCGCGTTTTCTTTTTCTGCTCCGGAGTTTGCATGTCGTTGTCCAGCGGGCTGATCGCCGTGGTCGCCCTGGCCTATATGGCCATCATGTTCGCCATCGCCTTCTACGGCGACCGCCGCAGCACACCGTTGCCGCCGCGCCTGCGCGCCTGGGTGTACAGCCTGTCGTTGGCAGTGTATTGCACCAGCTGGACCTTCTTCGGCGCGGTCGGCCAGGCCGCCGAGCAGCTCTGGGCGTTCCTGCCCATCTACCTGGGCCCGGTGCTGCTGCTGATCTTCGCACCTTGGGTGGTGCAGAAGATGGTGCTGATCAGCAAGCAGCAGAACATCACCTCGATCGCCGACTTCATCGCCGCGCGCTACGGCAAGTCGCAGACCCTCGCCGTGGTGGTGGCGTTGATCTGCCTGGTCGGCGTGCTGCCTTATATCGCCCTGCAGCTCAAGGGCATCGTGCTGGGCGTCAACCTGTTGATCGGCGCCAGCGCCGATGCCACCGGCAGCCGGGTGCAGGACACCGCCCTGGTGGTATCGCTGGTGCTGGCGCTGTTCGCCATCGTGTTCGGCACCCGCAGCCTCGATGTCACCGAACACCACCGCGGCATGGTGCTGGCCATCGCCTTCGAATCGCTGGTCAAGTTGCTGGCCTTCCTCGCGGTAGGCGTGTTCGTGGTGTTCAACCTGTACGACGGCTTCGACGACCTGTTCACCCAGGCACGTCAGTCGGTGCACCTGGACAGCTATTGGCAGGAGACCATCAACTGGCCGTCGATGGTGGTGCAGACCGCCGTGGCGATGATGGCGATCATCTGCCTGCCGCGGCAGTTCCACGTTACCGTGGTGGAGAACATCGAACCCCAGGACATGCGCCTGGCACGCTGGGTGTTCCCGCTGTACCTGGCCTTGGCGGCGCTGTTCGTGGTGCCGATAGCCCTGGCCGGGCAGATGCTGCTGCCGGGCACGGTGATCTCCGACTCCTTCGTCATCAGCCTGCCATTGGCCGAGGCGCACCCGAGCCTGGCCCTGCTGGCCTTCATCGGCGGCGCCTCGGCGGCCACCGGCATGGTCATCGTCGAGGCCGTGGCATTGTCGACCATGGTCTCCAACGACATGCTGCTGCCCTGGCTGCTGCGGCGCAACAACGCCGAACGGCCGTTCGAGGTGTTCCGCCACTGGATGCTCTCGGTGCGTCGGGTGACCATCGTGGTGATCCTGCTGCTGGCCTACGTCAGCTACCGCCTGCTGGGCTCCACCGCGAGCCTGGCCACCATCGGCCAGATCGCCTTCGCCGCGGTCACCCAACTCACCCCGGCGATGCTCGGCGCGCTGTACTGGAAGCAGGCCAACCGCCGCGGCGTGTTCGCCGGCCTCGCCGCAGGCATCTTCCTGTGGTTCTACACCCTGGTGCTGCCGATCACCGCCCATAGCCTGGGCTGGTCGCTGCAGCTGTTCCCGGGCCTGGCCTGGCTGCACGGCAATCCGCTGAACCTGCCGATCACCCCACTGACCCAGGGCGTGGTGCTGTCGCTGGCCGGCAACTTCACCCTCTTTGCCTGGGTCTCGATCCTGTCGCGCACGCGGGTTTCCGAGCACTGGCAGGCCGGGCGCTTCATCGGGCAGCAGACCAGCGCCCGCCCCAGCAGCAAGCCGCTGCTGGCAGTGCAGATCGACGACCTGCTCAAGCTGGCCGCGCGCTTCGTCGGCGAGGAACGCGCCCGGCAGAGCTTCATCCGTTTCGCCTACCGCCAGGGCAAGGGCTTCAACCCCAACCAGAACGCCGACGGCGACTGGATCGAGCACACCGAACGGCTGCTGGCCGGCGTGCTCGGCAGCTCCTCGACCCGCGCGGTGGTCAAGGCCGCCATCGAAGGCCGCGACATGCAGCTCGAGGACGTGGTACGCATCGCCGATGAGGCCAGCGAGGTGCTGCAGTTCAACCGCGCGTTGCTGCAAGGCGCCATCGAGAACATCAACCAGGGCATCAGCGTAGTGGACCAGAACCTGCACCTGGTGGCCTGGAACCGTCGCTACCTTGAACTGTTCAACTACCCCGACGGGCTGATCAGCGTCGGCCGACCGATCGCCGACATCATCCGCTACAACGCCGACCGCGGCCTGTGCGGCCCGGGCGAGGCCCAGGTACATGTGGCGCGGCGCCTGCACTGGATGCGCCAGGGCCGCGCCCATTCCTCCGAACGGTTGTTCCCCAATGGCCGGGTGATCGAGCTGATCGGCAACCCGATGCCGGGCGGTGGTTTCGTCATGAGCTTCACCGACATCACCCCGTTCCGCGAGGCCGAGCAGGCCCTGCGCGACGCCAACGAAGGTCTCGAGCAGCGGGTCGCCGAACGCACCCGCGAACTGTCGCAGCTCAACCAGGCGTTGATCGAGGCGAAAAGCCGCGCCGAAGCCGTCAGCCAATCCAAGACGCGCTTCCTCGCCGCCGTCAGCCACGACCTGATGCAGCCGCTGAACGCCGCGCGGTTGTTCTCCGCGGCGTTGTCGCAACAGGCCGAAGGCATGAACGACGAAGCCCGCCAACTGGTCCAGCACATGGACAGCTCGCTGCGCTCGGCCGAGGAGCTGATCAGCGACCTGCTGGATATCTCGCGCCTGGAAAACGGCCGGGTCACCCCGGACGTCAAGCCCTTCGCCCTCAACCAGTTGTTCGACACCCTTGGCGCCGAGTTCAAGCTGCTGGCTGCCGAAAAAGGCCTGGAGTTCCGCTTGCGCGGCAGCCGCCTGCGGGTCGACAGCGACATGAAACTGTTGCGCCGGGTACTGCAGAACTTCCTCACCAATGCCCTGCGCTATGGCAAGGGGCCGATCCTGCTCGGCGTGCGCCGCCAGGGCGAACGCCTGTGGCTGGAGGTGTGGGACCGTGGCCCAGGTATCGCCGATGACAAGCTGGCGGTGATCTTCCAGGAGTTCAAGCGCCTCGACAGTCACCAGACCCGCGCCGAGAAAGGCCTGGGCCTGGGCCTGGCGATCGCCGACGGCCTGTGCCGGGTGCTCGGCCACCAACTGGAAGTCCGCTCCTGGCCGGGCAAGGGCAGCGTGTTCCGGGTGGGCGTGCCCGTCGCCCACAGCGCCGCCCCCGCCGCACCGGCGCCCGTGGAGCAGGCTGGTCAGCCGCTGGCCGGACTGCAGGTGCTGTGCGTGGACAACGAGGACAGCATCTTGATCGGCATGAACAGCCTGCTCAGCCGCTGGGGCTGCCAGGTATCCACCGCGCGCAACCAGGCCGAATGCGAGGCGCTGCTGGCCAAGGGCTTGCGCCCGCACCTGGCGCTGGTGGACTTCCACCTTGACGACGGCGAGACGGGTACCGGGCTGATGGGCTGGCTACGCGCGCGCCTGGGCGAACCGGTGCCGGGGGTGGTGATCAGCGCCGATGGTCGCAACGAGACCATCGCCATGGTCCATGCCGCCGGCCTGGACTACCTGGCCAAGCCGGTCAAGCCGGCGGCCCTGCGCGCCCTGCTCAACCGCCATCTGAGCCTGGTTCAGTAAGCGCTTCGTCGCTCAGCGCGCGCTCGATCAGCTCGGCCGGCAGGCTCTTGCTGGCCCGGGCGCCGAGCAGCTTGAGCTGCTCGCTGCGGCTGACCAGGTTGCCACGCCCCTCGCACAGCTTGTTGCGCGCCGCGGCATAGGCCTTGTCGACCTGGGCCAGGCGCGCGCCCAGTTCGTCCAGGTCCTGGATGAACAGCACGAACTTGTCGTACAGCCAGCCGGCGCGCTCGGCGATCTCCCGGGCGTTCTGGCCTTGGCGCTCCTGCTTCCACAGGCTGTCGATCACCCGCAGGGTGGCCAGCAAAGTGGTGGGGCTGACGATCACGATCTGCCGGTCGAAGGCCTCCTGGAACAGGTTCGGTTCGGCCTGCAACGCCGCCGAGAACGCCGCCTCGATAGGCACGAACAACAGCACGAAATCCAGGCTGTGCAGGCCTTCGAGGCGGTTGTAGTCCTTGCTGGACAGCCCTTTGACATGGTTGCGCAGCGACTGCACATGCTGCTTGAGCGCCGCCTCGTCGTTGTTGCCGACGAACTGCTGGTAGGCGGTGAGGCTGACCTTGGCATCGACCACCACCTGCTTGTCGCCCGGCAGCATGATCAGCACATCGGGCTGGAAACGCTCGCCATCGGCGCTCTTGAGGCTGACCTGGGTCTGGTATTCGCGGCCCTTCTCCAGGCCCGCGTGCTCCAGCACCCGCTCGAGGATCAACTCGCCCCAGTTGCCCTGGGTTTTCTGGCCCTTGAGCGCCTGGGTGAGGTTGGTGGCTTCGTCGGACAGGCGCAGGTTGAGCTGCTGCAGGCGCTCGAGTTCCTTGCCCAGCGAGAAGCGCTCGCGGGCCTCTTGCTGGTAGCTTTCCTCGACGCGTTTTTCGAAGGCCTGGATGCGCTCCTTGAGCGGGTCGAGCAACTGGCCCAGGTGCTGCTGGCTGGTCTGGGCAAAGCGTTGCTCGCGCTCGTCGAAGATCTTCGTGGCCATGTCGGCGAACTGCGCGCGCAGGGTGTCGCGAGCCTCCTGCAGGTCTTCCAGGCGTTGCTGGTGGCTTTCCTGCTGTTCACGCAGCTCGGCTTCCAGACGCGCGGTCTGGGCCTCCAGGCGGCGCAGCTCGGCTTCGCGATTGGCCCGCTCCAGGCTCCAGGCATGGGCGGCGTCGCGGGCGTTGTCGCGGTCGATCTGCAGCAGTTCCAACTCACGGCCCTGGGCCGCCAGTTGGGTCTGCTTGACGGTGTTGGCCTCGCCAAGGTCGCTGATTTCATCGCGACTGGCCTCCAGCTGCGCCTGCAAGCCGGCCTGGGCCAGTTGCGCGGCATTCAGACGCTCTTGCAGCAAGGCCTGCTCGGCCTTGCGCGCGCCCTGCCCGCGCTGCACCTGCATGACCCAGCCCAGGCAAGGCACCGCGCCTGCCACCACGCCCAGCAGGACGCTGGTCAGATCCACTGTCATGCTAACCCCGAACGAACATTGACGATTGCCGTGCAGCTTATCAGTTCAACTGCCCGCCACCACGTCTGCCTGTAGCAACCAGCCTTGCTGGCGAACCGCCCAGCGCGTAGTAAAGGGCCAGAACCGGACTATAACTGCCGCAGCAACCGCCGAGCCTCCTGCGACCCCTGCCCCGCCGCCAGCTCCAGCCAGTAGCGGGCCTGCTCTGGCTCCGGGCATAGGCGGCCATATTCCAACTGCGCCCGCCGATCGCCGGCACGGGCAGCCTGGCGCAACAGCTCATGGCCGATGCGCCGGTCCCGGGCATTGCCGCAGTCGCGGCAGAGCATCTGCCCCAAGCGGCTCTGGGCCACCACCACGCCTTGGCGCGCCGGCTGCTTGAGCATGCGCCCAGCCAGGTGCTTGACGCTGGGCTTGTCGCCCAGACGCGGGCTGTCGAGCAGCCACAGGGCCACTTTCAGGGAGAACCGTTTGGAGGAGGGCAACGAGGGGGCTGCAACCGGGGGAGCGAGGTGTTTACCGCGAAGCTTCATGACCGACAGCGTTGGTGACTCGAAAGGCGCGCCACTCTACTCCTTTTTGTCGCCAATGACCCCTTCGACTTACGGCTTAGGGGAAAAAAATTCGATGTTTTTTTCTTGACGTTTCACACCTGAAAATGCCGGCCACCCTATTGCCATCTGATTGTCGGACACGAGATGAAACAGCTGGCACGCCCGTCCTAGAGCAAGCCCTAGGGACAATCCACAGAAGCTGTGGATAACTCGGTGGACAACCCCTTCACGCAGGCTGCAAACCCCTGTGAAATGGGGGCTTCAGTCAAACTGTCGATTTTTTCACCAGCAAATATTAGTGTTTTTTTTCATTGACTTAAGCGTTCAGTCAAGTCATTGGCGAAGCGTCCACAGGATGTTGCAAGAGGGTTACAAGTCCCCATGCGAATGTGTACAAGTGCCCAGGCGCTGCACGAAAACGGCACAGGCCGGGCCGTCTTGGAGCAGTCTACCCTCTTCACAGCAGCCACGATTGCCGCCATAATGTTCGGCTTCGCGCAAACAAACCAAATACTTGCCAACCCACGATTGTTCGTGTAGGTTGTGCAGCGTTAGTACCCAGCTGAAAGTCAATTCTGGCCATCTACGTCCTCGCAGCCCACACTCGCATACGAGCAGGCACTGCCTCTTCGGACCGGCCCATTCGATGATTCACTTGGCAATCCCTGCCCTGCGCGAATCACGATTTCAGATTGATCAGGATCTTCCCCGGCGCCTAGAACCCAGGACCCGGTGTGCTGCCTGCCTTCTGTCGTACCTACCAGTCAGCCCAGCGCCCACTTATGCATGCGCCCTTCTGGCTGCCCTGTTCCAGTCAGGTTCTGCGTCTCCTTAATAAAGATGTCACTGGAACGTTTCTATTGTGCACGGATCGAATACCGTGTCTTACGCAGGAACATCCAACAATATGAGTAACCATCAGCAAATCCAGGCTGCCTTCGGCACCCTTTCCCAGGCCTTCGCCCCACTGAAGTGCCTGATCGTCGCGCCGCGCAAGGGCAGCTTCAGCTTCACCCTGGTCGACGAACACGGCATCGCCTGCCATAGCGAGCGTCTCTACCCGGACCAATACAACCGGGCAGAACCCTTGCAAGCAGTGATCGATCGTACCCGCCAGTCGCTGACCGCATGAATGAATGGCGGGTAATTCACGCCATGAATAGGTCACGCAACAGCCTGTCTGAAGGTAATTGGCTTAATTGCCAGCGGGCATATAGCCCGCGCCCTCAGACAGCAATCGATTTAAAAACAGCCTTTTACAGCACGCTTATCACACTACACTTCAACTCGAGCGGCGCTTGCCGCTTCCGGCGGGCCTGACCACTCACCAGCTGCCAAGCTCCAGCGCCCGTCGGTCCTTCTTAGCCAGAGGCCATCATGGGCATCGCTGCGAACGAGTTGAGTCAATATGTGATCCGGCCGACCCTGCTTTACCTGGATCGTCACTGCGACAGCGCCGAAGCTTTGTTACTGGGCGTTGCCGCCAGCCAATCAGCCTTGGGCTCGGCCCTGCACGACCGACGCGGCCATGGCTTGTACCGTATTGGTGAACAGCGCCACCGCTGCCTGTGGGATCACTTCCTGGCCCGCGACCCCGAGCTGGCCAGCCTGGTCCGTGGCCTGGCCAGCCAGCACGCCTTCCTGGGCGGCCCACACCTGGAACTGACGGTTAACCTGCGCTACGCCACCGCCATCGCCTGGATGCTCATCGAGGAACAAGCCATGCCATTACCGGCCGCCAACGACCTGCTGGGCCTGGCGCGCATCTGGCGGCAAACCTTCCAGCCACAGGGCCGCCTGCGCGATTTCACCCAGGCCTGGCAGCACTGCATCGAGCCGGCTCAGGTTCTGGCGTCCTGAAAGCCACCTCTACCGCGAAAAAAAGGAATTTTGGTCGGATTGTCCTACAAAACCGCTCTATCTCCAGTGTTTGCGCCTATAGCGTGGAGCGGCATTTGTTGGTAGCTTTTCGCCCCGGAGATCCCAAGGAGTTTCTAATAATGAAAAAAGTAATGCTCAAAACCTCTCTCGGCATTGCCGTTGCCCTCGCTTCCAGCCAATTGCTCGCCAGTGGTTTCGCCCTTAACGAACAAAGCGTCAGCGGTATGGGGACAGGTTTCGCGGGTCGTTCTTCTTCTGCCGAAGATGCCAGCACCGTGTACGGCAACCCGGCGGGCATGTCGCGCCTCAAGCGCGATCAGATGACCGTCGGTGGTGCCGCTGTGATTGCCAAGTCCGATATTTCGGGCCCAGGCAGCAGCAAGGGGGGGGAAACAGACGGTGACATGGTGCCTGTGGTCGGTGTACCGATGGGTTACTACGTCAAGTCGATCGATGACCACTGGAGCGTCGGTTTCGGCGTTTACGTGCCATTCGGCCTGGTCACCGATTACGGTAGCAACGATGCCGCACGCTACTGGGGTAAAAAGAGCCATGTCGAGGTCGTGACCTTCCAGCCGACCGTGAGCTATGCGTTCAACGACAAGGTTTCGATCGGTTTCGGTCCAACCATCAACCGCATCAAGGGCGAACTGAGCTCGAACCTGGCCAGTCTCTCGCCACTGAATCCTGCTGACGGCGAAATCAAGATCAAGGGCGACGACACCGCCGTGGGCTACAACATCGGTATCCTGGTCCAGGCCACTGATCGCACCCGCGTCGGCCTGACCTACCACTCGATGGTCGACTACAAGCTCGAAGGCAAGACCAAGGTCAGCTATGGCGTGCCTCGTCTAGGTGCCCTCAACGACAAGTACGATGCCAAGCTGAATATCAAGACCCCCGAGTCGGTGGACTTCTCGGTCACCCATGAGCTCGACGACCAGTGGACCCTTTATGCCGGTAGCACCTGGACCCGTTGGAGCCGCCTGAAAGACATCACCGTCAACAACAAGCTGCCAGCCGCCCTGGCAGGCAACCCGCTGACTGCCGCGTTCGGCACCATCACCGAGGAGCAGAACTGGCACGATACCTGGGCCCACGCCATTGGCGCCTCCTACAAGGTGAACAAGGAGTGGACCCTGCGTACCGGCTTCTCGGTTGACCAGTCGCCGACCAACAACACCAACCGCTCCCCGCGCATTCCCACTGGCGATCGCAAGATCTTCAGCGTGGGTGCAGGCTGGAGCCCGACCGACGACATGACCATCGACGTGGCCTACTCCTACCTGTGGGAAGAGGACACCAAGGTCAACAACCAGCCGCACAGCCTGCAGGAAGGCGCGCTCAAAGGCAGCTACAAGGCCAAGTACGAAAACAGCGCCCACGGCGTTGGTGCTTCGTTGACCTACCGCTTCTGAGTGACACTTGCCGCATGAAAAAACCGCCCTCGTGGCGGTTTTTTCATGCCTGCGTGGCAAACGGGCTCAGGGCTGGGAGGCAATGGCCTTGTCGATCGCCGCCGTGAACGCCGGATCATCCGGCTTGGTCAGGCTGGAGAAACTGCCGATCACCTTGCCCTTGCGGTCCACCACGTACTTGTAGAAGTTCCACTTCGGCGCGCTGCTCTGGCGGGCCAGCTCGACGAACAGCGGGATCGCGTCCCTGCCCCGCACCGGCTGGGCCTTGGTCATGCTGAAGGTCACGCCGTAGTTGGCATAGCAGACCTTGGCGGTCTTCTCGCTGTCGGCGTCTTCCTGCTTGAAGTCGTTGGACGGCACGCCGAGCATTTCCAGCCCTTGCCCCTGATAGTTCTGGTAGGTGGTCTCGAGCCCTTCGAACTGAGGGGCGAAGCCGCAGTAGCTGGCAGTATTAATTACCACCAGGGGCTTGCCGGCGAAGCGCTGGCACAGGTCGATCTGCTCCTTGCCGCGCAGTTCGGGCAGGCTGCCCTGGAGCAAGGCCGGGCAATCCGCCGCCCAGCTCGAGGTGACGGCCAGGGCCAGGATGGGTAGCATTAGCCAGCGTGCGTGCATTGTCGGTCTCCTGCGAATCATGCATTCAGGTGCAGGGTAGCCCTAACACAGGCTCATGCCCAACTGCAGCAGCGCCAACCCGCTCGCCTGCCAGCCCCACCACACCAAAGCCAGCACCAGCAATGCCGCCACGGCTAACAGCAAGCGCTTCATGCGGCCTGGGCCTGCAATCGCGCGACCGGACGCTCGCGTACCGGCCAGTTGAGCGCGGCGGCCAGCAGGCTGAGCAGGATCGACAACTGCCAGACCAGCTCGTAGCTGCCGGTGCGATCATACACCTCGCCACCCAACCAGCCGCCCAGGAAAGCCCCCAGCTGGTGGAACAGGAACACGATGCCGCCAAGCATGGACAGGTTGCGCACGCCGAACAGAGTGGCCACGGTGCCATTGGTCAGCGGTACCGTGGACAACCACAGCAGCCCCATGGCGATACCGAACAGGTAGGCGCTGTATTGCGTCACCGGTGCCCACAGGAACAGCACGATCACCACCGCCCGTAGCAAGTAAAGGCCGGTCAGCAGGCGTGGCTTGGACATCCGTCCACCCAGCCAGCCTGCGGTGTAGGTGCCGACGATATTGAACAACCCGACCAGCGCCAGCACCGTGGTGCCGGTGGTCGCCGGCAAATGCTGGTCGACCAGGTAAGCCGGCAGGTGCACGCCAATGAATACCACCTGGAAGCCGCAGACGAAAAAGCCCAGGGCCAGTAGCCAGAAGCCGGAATGCGAACAGGCCTCGCGCAGGGCCTGGCCAAGGCTTTGTTCGACACCATGGCTAGGCAGCGGACGGTCGCGCAGCAGGCCGACGAACGGCACGATCAGCGCCACCAGCAGGCCCAGTACCAGCAACGCCGACGACCAACCCAGCCACTGGATCAGGCCCTGGGTACCCGGCAGCATGGCGAACTGGCCGAACGACCCCGCCGCGCTGGCGATGCCCATGGCCATGCTGCGTTTTTCCGGCGCCACCGCGCGGCCAACCACGCCGAGGATCACCGAGAACGAGGTGCCGGAAAGGCCGATGCCAATCAACAGCCCGGCGCTCAGCGACAGCGACCAAGGTGAATCGGCCAGGGCCATCAGCACCAGCCCAGCGGTATAGAGCATGCCGCCAATGATCACGACCTTGGCCGCACCGAGCCGGTCGGCCAGGGCCCCGGAAAACGGCTGGGCCAAGCCCCAAATCAGGTTCTGAAAGGCGATGGCGAAGGCGAATACCCCTCGCCCCCAGCCGAACTCGCCGCTCATCGGCGCCAGGAACAGGCCAAAGCCATGCCGCACACCCAGGGATAACGCCAGGATCAGCGCCGCCCCCAGTAACACCCACCCGCTGCTCCGCCATAGGGAAGTCATTGTCGTTGTCTCCGGCACATCGCAAGGTTTATACGGGTATATACCCGCTTATAGTCGTGGTGATTCAGGCCAAGCGTTCCAACAAGCGCACCAGTTCATCCCGCTGCCCCTCGCCCAGGCGCGCCACCAACTGCTCCTGAGCCTGTTCCCAAGCAGGATGGGCTGCCTCCAGCCGGGCCTTGCCGGCGGCGCTCAGCAGCACCAGGCGGTTGCGCTGATCATCGCCCTCGGCCAGTTGCACCAAGCCTTCGGCTTCCAATACCCGCAGGTTGCGCCCCAGGGTGCTGCGCTCCAGGCCCATGGCCTCGGCCAGGCTGGTGATGCTCGGCCGGTCCAGACGCTGCACGTGACGCAGCAAGGAAAATTGCGCGACATTGATCCCGAAACCGGCCAGGGCTTCGTCATAGTGCCGGCTCACGCCACGGGCGGCGCGACGCAGGTGGGTGCAGATACATTCACTGGTCAGCATGGATACGTGTATATACCCGCATATCGACTGTTGCAAGAGGTTTCACGGCTGTAGCTGGCGCCGAATGGGCTCGAATGCCGGGGTCGCCTGGCGCGGCAAAGGGTCCGCCTGGCCGTTGTCGATGGCCTGCCAATAGCGCCACGGCACCTTGGCGGTGCCCAGTTCGTAATCCATGCCATCCCAGCTGTCCTCGCGAAAGCTGTAGAAGGCCCAATGCATCTGATGCTGGTCCAGTACCCTGAGCACATCCTCCAGGTACTGCCGGCACCCCGGCAGGCGCCGCATGCAGCCGAACTCCCCGACCACCAGGCGCGAGCGCGACAACTTCATTGCCTGGGCCCAGTCCAGGGGGCGCCGCAGGTAGTCGGCAACCCGCTGCGCGTCCCAAGGCTGCACCTGCCCGGCAAAAGGCACTGGCCCCGGATAGGCGTAGGGCCGCTTGCGGGCCAGGTTCGGCGCACTGGTGGCCGCATAGGGCTCGTACATGTGCACGCTGTACAGCACCCGGGCGTCCGCCAGTGGCGCGGGCCAATAGCTGAAGGCATCGGCGGCGGCGTACCAGCCGGCATCGAGCATGACCGGGGTCTTGCCATCGACTTCGCGGATTGCCGCCAGCAATTGCCGGTACAGCGCCGGCAGGTCACGTGCACCGCCCTGCTGGCGGGCATACCACTGCTGCATCTGCCCGGGCGACGCATGCTCGGTCAGCCCGCCGAGTTTCTCGGGTGCAGGCTCGTTGATCAGGTTGTAGGCGGCGATCGCCGGGTGATCCTTGAGCGCCTGGGCGACATCGCGCCAGAAGCGCGCGGATTGCGCCCAGAAGCGCTTGTCCTGCCACAGGCGGTCGTCGAACTTGCCCTGGTTGTTCTGGCTCCAGCGCATGCCGGGCAGCGACAGCGGGGTGATCACTACCTTCAGACCCGCGGCATGGGCCCGGTCGAGCACCGCGACGAGTTGCTTCAGGTCGGTAGCCGCCAGGCCCTGGTAATCATCGGCGTTGCCCAACAGAAAGTCGCGCTTGGCTGGGCGCCACTTGTCATAGGACAACCGCACCCAACTGGCCCCGTAGCCTTTGAGCGCATCGAAATAGGCCTGGTCCGGCGGCAGGCGGTTGAAGCTGTTGCCACCATGGCGCGGGGTGTCCCAGAAATCGATCAGGTCGGCGGCGCTGGCGGGGATGGCGGCAAGGGCCAGCAGGCTGGCGAGGATCCAGTGGTGCATGAGGGGCGTTCCAGGTGTTTGAGAGGGTCGAGGATAGCCGCAGTGGCCAAGACAGGGCTCCGAGTTACCGGTGGGATATTTCCGGCATAAACACCCCCTTGGCTGCTTCGCGCTGCCGCTCTTACAACGCCAATCCCAGCAGCACCACCAATTCCAGCAATTCCAGCAGTGCGCCCGCGGTATCACCCGTGGTGCCCCCCAGGCGCTGGCACATCAACCGCCGCAACCAGGCGAACGCCACGCCAGCCAGCAGCAGCACCCACAGTCCCGGCCAGCCCCCCAGCGCCGCGCAGAGCACCGCACAGCCCAGCAACACCGCAGCGCCCGCGCGACGTGGCAAATGCTCGGCCAAGGCCGCGCCAAGCCCACCCGGACGCACGTAAGGCGTCCCCAGGAACAGTCCGAGCAGCGCCGCGCGGCCCACCACCGGTGCCAGCACCAGCAGGCCGCCGGCATTGCGCTCGACCAGCACCCAGAGCGCGCAGAACTTCAACAATAGCACCAGCATCAGCGTGACCACGGCAATCGGCCCGCTGCGCGGGTCCTTCATGATCTGCAAGGTCCGCTCGCGGTCGCCAAAACCACCGAGCCAGGCATCGGCGCTGTCGGCCAGGCCATCCAGGTGCAGCGCGCCACTGAGCAACACCCACAGCGCCAGCAGCAAGGCCGCGTGCAGAGGGGCCGCCACGCCATGCAGCAGCTGGCTGGCCAGCCACAGCAATAGACCGAACAGCAGCCCCACCACGGGATAGAACAGCAGCGAACGCCCCATTTCCTGCGGCGCCGGCATACCCGGCAGGCGCACCGGCAGGCTGCTGAGAAACTGCAGGGCGATCCAGAACGGCAGCATCTCAGCGCACCTCGCGCAACTGACCGTCTTCAGCCACGGCCAGGCGTACCAGCGCGCCATGGCCGACCTCGACCTGCAACAGTTGCTCACGTGGCAGCCCGCGTGCACGCGCCAACAGCAAGCGCATCACCCCGCCATGGGTCACTACTAACACCCGTTTGCCGGCATGCTCGCGGTGCAGGCGCTCGACCGCAGACAGCACCCGTTCGGCAAAGGCCAGCACCGGCTCGCCCGCAGGCGGGGTGAACGCATAAGGATCACGCCAGAACAGCCCCAGGGCATCGGCGTCGGTCTGCATGATCTGGGCGGCGCTCTGCCCTTCCCAGTCGCCAAAATGCAGCTCGCGCACACCGGCCTCGCGCTGCACCGACAGGTTGATCCGTGCTCCCAGCTCTTCGGCAAACGCCGCGCAACGCTGCAACGGCGAGCTCACCAGCACATCCCAGGGGCCGGCAGCGGCGGTGGCCTGACGCATCTGCGCCCAGCCGTTTTCGGTAAGGGCATCGTCGAGACTGCCGCGCAAGCCGCCGCCGAGCTCGGTCTCACCATGGCGCAACAGCTCGAGGATCATGCCGGACGATCCGCCACCGCGGCCTCGGCAAAGGTCGCCATCTGCCCGTGCAGGGCGCAGGCCAGGCGAATCAGCGGCACCGCCAGCGCCGCGCCGCTGCCCTCGCCCAGGCGCAGCCCCAGGGCCAGCAGCGGCTCGGCTTCCAGCGCCGCCAGCAGGGCCTTGTGGCCTGGCTCGGCGCCCTGGTGGGCGAACAGCAGCCACGGGCGGCATTGCGGATTGAGGCGCACCGCCACCAGGGCGGCGACACTGCAGATGAAGCCGTCGACCAGCACCGCCACGCCGTGCTGGGCACAGGCCAGGTAGGCACCTGCCAGCGCGGCGATTTCGAAGCCGCCGACACAGGCCAATGCCTGCAGCGGCTGGTCAGCGCGCAGGCCGTGCAGCACCAGGGCACGCTCGATCACCTCGGCCTTGTGGCGCACGCCGGCGCTGTCCAGGCCGGTGCCCGGGCCGCTCAGCTCACGCGCCGGGCAGCCCAGCAAGGTACTGGCCAACGCGGCTGCGGCAGTGGTGTTGCCAATGCCCATTTCACCGCCGATGAACAGCTGGGCGCCGTTGTCGAGCGCGCGCAAGGCACTGTCGCGGCCGGCCTGCAACGCCGCCGCCAGCTGCGCGTCGGTCATCGCCGGCTGGCGGGCGAAGTTGGCGGTACCGGCCCCCAGGCGCAGGTGGTGCACACCTGGCAGTTGCAGGTCCGCGTCGATGGTGCCGAGGTCAACCACCCGCAGTTCGGCGCCCAGCTCGCGCGCCAGCACGCTGATCGCCGCGCCACCGCCGACGAAGTTGCGCAGCATCTGCCCGGTCACCGCTTGCGGATAGGCGGAGATGCCCTCCTCCACCACGCCATGGTCGCCGGCGAAGATGGTGATGGCGACCCGTTCCAGGCTGGGACGCTCGCGCCCCTGCAAGCCAGCCAGGCGTACCGCCAGGCCTTCGAGCTGGCCGAGTGAGCCGGCCGGTTTGGTCAGCTGTTGCTGACGGGCGCGGGCCTGGTCCATGGCGGCGCTATCGAGGGGTTGGCAGGCGTCACGCCACCACATCGGGGTCATAAGGCTGGTCCTTTGAGCATGAGAGGGAGGCCGGCGACGGTCAGCACCACGCGCTGGCAGCGTTCGGCCACGGCCTGGTGCAACGTGCCTGCCAGGTCGACATAACGACGGGTCAGTTCGCCCATGGGCACCACGCCCAGGCCAGTTTCGTTGCTGACCAGGATGATCGTGCCCGGCAATTGCGCCAGGCTGGCGAGCAGCGCGTCGCGCTCCTGCGCCAGGCGCTGGTCATCCTCGAGCATCAGCAGGTTGGTCAGCCACAGGGTCAGGCAGTCCACCAGCAGGCAGCGCCCTTCGCCGGCTTCGGCGTGCAGCACGGCGGCCAGCGCCACGGGCTCCTCCACCAGCCCCCAATGGGCCGGACGCCGTTCACGGTGCAAGCGCACGCGTTCATTCATCTCGCCGTCCAGCGGCTGGCTGGTGGCGATATAGGTCACCGGCAGGCCGCTGGCTTCGGCCAGTTGTTCGGCCAGGCGGCTCTTGCCCGAACGGGCGCCGCCGAGGATCAGGCTGTGCATTTCAGGCGACTCCACACAGTTCGCACAGGCGCGCGGTGTCCAGGTGCTGCTCGACCAGGTCGGCCAGGCGCTCGATATCGCGCTCGCGCAGGGCCTCGTAGTCGATGGTCTGCGCATCGGCCAGCCCGGCCCAGCGCAGCAGCGCGGCGCACGACTGGCTACCCTCGAACAGGCCATGCAGGTAGGTGGCGAGGATCTGCCCGTCGGCGCTGATGGCGCCATCGGCACGGCCATCGGCCAGTTGCACTGCGGGGCGCTCCAGCGCCAGCCCGCTGGTGACGCCGGCATGGATTTCATACCCCGCCACCGGGGCCTGCTCGAGATCGAGCGTGCCCGCCACGTTACGCAACTGCTTCTCGGATTCCAGCACGGTGCTGTACGCCAGCAGGCCCAGGCCATCACTGGAGCCAGCCGGCCCCTCCAGGCCCAGGGGATCATGCACCTGCTCGCCAAGCATCTGCAGGCCGCCGCAGATACCGATGAGCTTGCCGCCATAACGCAGGTGCCGGGCGATGGCCGTGTCCCAGCCGCGCTCGCGCAGTTGCGCCAGGTCGCCGCGCACGCTCTTGGAGCCGGGCAGGATGATCAGGTCGGCAGGCGGAATCGGCTGGCCCGGGCCGATGAACTGCAGGTCCACCTGAGGGTGCAGGCGCAGCGGATCGAAGTCGGTGTGGTTGCTGATGCGCGGCAACACCGGGACGATCACCTTCAGCAGGCGCTCACTTTTTTCGCCCTGGCGCGTATCGATACCATCCTCGGCCTCCAGGTGCAGGTCGGTGACGTAGGGCAGCACGCCCAGCACCGGCTTGCCAGTGCGCTGCTCCAGCCAGTCCAGGCCAGGCTGCAGCAGGGCGATGTCGCCACGGAAACGGTTGATGACGAAGCCCTTGACCCGCGCCTGCTCGCTTGCCGACAGCAACTCCAGAGTGCCGACCAGATGGGCGAACACGCCGCCCCGGTTGATATCGGCCACCAGGATCACCGGACAGTCGACGGCCTCGGCGAAGCCCATGTTGGCAATATCGCCGGCCCGCAGGTTGATCTCCGCCGGGGAACCAGCACCTTCGACCATCACCACCGGATAGGCTTCGCTCAGGCGCTCGTGGGAGGCCAACACCGCCTGCATGGCGATGGTCTTGTAGTCGTGATAGGCCACGGCGTTCATGCTGGTCACCGCCCGGCCATGGACGATCACCTGGGCGCCGGTGTCGCTGTTGGGCTTGAGCAGCACCGGGTTCATGTCGGTGTGTGGCGCCAGCCGGCAGGCCTGGGCCTGCACCGCCTGGGCGCGACCGATCTCGCCGCCATCGGCGGTCACGGCGCTGTTGAGCGCCATGTTCTGTGGCTTGAACGGCACCACGGCGATGCCCTGGCGCAGCAACCAGCGGCACAGGGCGGTGACCAGCGTGCTCTTGCCGGCATCGGAGGTGGTGCCTTGCACCATGAGGGTGGTCATGCCGATTCCTTGTGGTAGTCCGCCAGGGCCTGGGCCAGGCGTTGTTCGTCCGCCGCCGTGGCGGGCAGGCCGAAACGCAGCGCCGACGGCCGCTCGAACAGCCGCACCAGGATGCCCCGGCGAGCGAGATAGTCATGCAGATGCGCGGCACGTTCGTCACGCACGTACTGGAACAGGTCGCAGCCACCGCTGGGTGGCAGGCCTGCGCCTTCGAGCGTCGTGGCCAGGCGCTGGCTGGCCTGGGCGCAACGGACAATCTGCGCCAGGTGCGTCGCCTCGTCGGCGAAGCACGCCTGCCCCAGCACGCGGGTCGGTCCACTGACGGTCCAGGGCCCGAGCGCCTCGGCCAGTTGCCGCAACACATCCGCCTCGGCGACGACGAAGCCCAGCCGCACGCCGGCCAAGCCGAAGAACTTGCCGAACGAGCGCAGCACGATCAGCCCGGGTTGTTCGGCCTGATCGACCACGCTGTATGCCGGTGTGTTGTCCATGAAGGCTTCGTCCACCAGCAACCAGCCACCCCGCGCAGCCAGACGCGCATGCCAGGCCAGCAGGCGTTCGCGGGGCACACGGCGGCCGGTGGGGTTGTTGGGATTGACCAGCACCAGGACATCCAGGCTGTCGAGTGCGTCCTCGACCTGGGCCTCATCCAGCTCGACCAGCGCATGCCCCGCCCGCGCCCAGGCATGCGGATGTTCGGCATAGCATGGCGTCAGTACCCCGACCCGAGCGGTCGGGCGCAGGTACGGCAAGGCCTGGATCGCCGCCTGCGAGCCGGCCACCGCCAGCAGCGGCTGCGCGCCATAGTAGCGCCGTGCAGCCGCCTCCAGGCCGTCCTCGGTCTCGGGCAGACGAGCCCAGGCGTCCACGGGAATCGGCGGTATCGGGTAGGGCCAGGGGGCGATACCACTGGACAGGTCGAGCCACTGGTGCCGAGGGATCGCGTACTGTTTCACCGCCCGCAGCAGGCGGCCACCGTGCTCAAGCATTCAGGTAGGCTCCCACGCAGATCAATAGCACCCACAGCCACACGCCACGCTGCACCAGGCTCCAGCCACGCTCGATGGCATCAGCGTCGGCCATCGGCCCCTCGCCCAGGCGCGGGCGTTCGTGCAGCTCGCCGTGATACACCGCCGGGCCACCCAGCTCCACCCCCAGGGCACCGGCCCCCGCCGCCATCACCGGGCCGGCGTTGGGGCTGTCCCATAGCGGCGCCTGCTTGCGCCAGCAGGCCAGGGCCAGGCGGGTCTTGCCCAGCAGCGCATAGGTCAGCGCTACCAGCCTGGCGGGAATATAGTTCAGCCCATCGTCGATGCGTGCCGCGCACCAGCCGAAGCGCTCGAAACGTTCGTTGCGATAGCCCCACATGGCATCCAGGGTATTGCTCAGGCGGTACAGCACCACCCCCGGCGCCCCGGCCACGACGAACCAGAACAGCGCGGCGAATACCGCATCGCTGCCGTTCTCCAGCACCGACTCAGTGGCCGCCCGGGCCACGGCGGGTTCGTCCAGTTCGCGGGTCTCGCGGCTGACCAGGTAACCGACGCGCCGCCGCGCCTGCTCCAGGTCGCCCTGGCGCAGCGCCTGGGCCACCGGCAGCACATGCTCACCCAGGCTGCGCAGGCCCAGGGCGCAGTACAGCGCCAGCACGTCCACCAGCCAGCCAATAACAGGTAGCCAGGAAAGAATCAGCGCCAGCAAGGTCAGCGGCACGACAGCCAGGAACCAGGCCGTGACACCGTGGCTGCGCCAGCCCCGGCCACCGGCGTTGAAGCGCTGCTCCAGGCGCACGGCGAGGTTGCCGAAACCGACCAGGGGATGGCGCCGCCTCGGCTCACCCAGCAGTGCATCCAGAGCCACGCCGGCCACGGTCAGCAAAGCCACACTCATGACCGCTCTCCCCACTGGTTCTCGTAGAGCATGTCACTCAACGGCCGTTGCTCGGCCCAGTCTTCGAGCACCAGCATCGGCGCCGGATAGAATTCGGTCACCGGCCCCAGGCACAGCACCGCCATGGGCTTGGCACCTACGGGCATGCCCAGCAGCTCGGCCAGGGCCTGCGGCTCGAACAGCGACACCCAGCCCATGCCCAGCCCTTCGGCCCGCGCCGCCAGCCACAGGTTCTGGATGGCGCAGGCCAGCGAAGCCAGGTCCATCTCCGGCAGGGTGCGGCGGCCGAAGACATGCGCCTCGCGCTTGTCCATCAGCGCGGCGACCAGCACCTCGGCGCAGTCGTTGATGCCTTCGACCTTGAGCTTCATGAACTCATCGGAGCGCTCGCCCAGGGCTTCGGCGGTGCGCACCCGCTCCTGCTCCACCAACGCCTGGATACGTTCGCGCAAACCGCGCTGGCTGATACGAATGAAGCGCCAGGGCTGCATCAGGCCCACGCTGGGGGCCTGATGAGCGGCGGCCAGCAGACGCCCGAGCAACTCGGGGGCCACCTCGCCGCCGGCGAAATGGCGCATGTCGCGGCGCTCGCCGATGGCCCGGTAGATGGCCGCGCGCTCAACGGCGCTGTACGCGTGTTCGCTCATGGTCGCAACAGCGCCGCCGCCGCGTCGGGGTTGGACGGAAAATAGAAATGCACGTAGGAAGCGGTCAGCCGTCCCAGGCGGTAGACCGCCTCGTTGCCGCGTCCGCCGTTGGGGCTCAGGCCCCGGGCAATCGGTTCCAGCTCGGTGCTGGTCAGTGAATGGTGATAGGTGTGGCCGCGCAGGATGCCTTCGGGCAACTCGACGGCCTGCAGGGCCAAGGCCGCCAGGCGCTTCTGCATGGTCGCCTCGCCCGGCAGCAGGCCTGCCAGCGGCGCACGCACACCGGCCACATCGGTCAGGGCGTCGAGCAGGTAGAGCATGCCGCCACACTCGGCCAGCAGCGGCTTGCCCTCGGCGTGGTGGCCACGGATCGCCTCCAGCATCGGTGCGTTGGCGGCCAGGGCCTGATGGTGCAGCTCCGGGTAGCCGCCTGGCAGGTACAGGCTGTCTACATCAGGCAACTCCCGATCATGCAACGGCGAGAAGAATTCGAGCTGCGCGCCGAGGCTGCGCAGCAGATCCAGGTTGGCGCCATAGGTGAAGGCGAAGGCTTCGTCATGGGCCACCCCGATGCGCACCCCGGCAAGCGGTGTGGTCACGCCCAGTGGCTCAGGCCGGGCAAAACCGACCGGTGGCGGCAATGCTGCATCGCAGCTGGCACCCAGCGCTTCGGCGGCGGCATCCAGGCGCGCATCCAGGTCATTGAGTTCACTGGCCTGGACCAGGCCGAGGTGGCGGCTGGGCAGCTCGATGCCACGCTCGCGGGACAACCCGCCGTACCAGCGCAGGCCTTCGGTGAGGCTGCCTTCGAGCAACTGCGCGTGGCGCAGGCTGCCAACCCGGTTGGCCAGCACCCCGGCGAACGGCAAGTCGGGCTGGTAACGCGCCAGGCCCAGGGCCAGGGCGCCGAAGGTCTGGGCCATGGCCGTGCCATCGATCACCGCCAGCACCGGCACGCCGAAATGACGGGCCAGATCGGCGCTCGACGGCGTGCCGTCGAACAGCCCCATCACGCCTTCGATCAGGATCAGGTCGGCCTCGCCCGCCGCTTCCCACAGCAGGCGACGACTCTCCTCGGCACCGATCATCCACAGGTCCAGCTGATAGACCGGCGCGCCACTGGCACGCTCGAGGATCATCGGGTCGAGAAAGTCAGGCCCGCACTTGAACACCCGCACCTTGCGCCCGAGGTTGCGGTGCAGGCGGGCCAGGGCGGCGGTGACCGTGGTCTTGCCCTGGCCCGAGGCCGGGGCCGCGATCAGCACGGCGGGACATTGGCGCGAGTCACTCACAGCTCGACGCCCTTCTGTGCGCGGATACCGGCCTGGAAGGCGTGCTTGAGCATGCCCATCTCGGTGACGGTGTCGGCCAGCTCGATCATTTCCGGCTTGGCTGCACGGCCGGTGACGATCACATGCTGCATCGGTGGGCGGGCCTGGATGTCCGAGAGCACCTGGTCGAGGTCGAGGTAGCCATGCTTGAGGGCGATGTTCAGCTCATCGAGCACCACGAACTGGATCGACGGATCCTGCAGCAACTGGCGCGATACCGCCCACGCGGCCTCGGCGGCGGCGATGTCGCGCTGGCGGTCCTGGGTCTCCCAGGTGAAGCCCTCACCCATCACGTGATAGCGCACCTGCTCGGGGAAGCGGCGGAAGAACAGCTCTTCGCCTGTGCTGTTGCGACCCTTGATGAACTGCACCACGCCGCACTGCATGCCGTGGCCCAAGGCGCGGGCCAACATGCCGAAAGCTGAGCTGCTCTTGCCCTTGCCGTTGCCGGTCAGCACCAGCAACAGGCCGCATTCGTTGGGGGAATTGGCGATGCGCTCGTCGATGATCGCCTTCTTGCGCTGCATGCGCGCCAGGTGACGTTCGTCGCGTTCGGTGGATTCGCTCATCAGGGGTCTCCGCGGGCTGTCGCAGGGGCAGCGACAGAAAAAGGGCGGGCAGACGGAGAACGCGCAGGGGCCGTGGCGCAGGCCACATCGCTGGCGCATCACCCTCCGTGATGCCGTTGGCAGTTGCAGGCCGGTCTCCGGGCTTGTGAGCGGGCCTGGCCCGGGCTGCGCGCCTTCCCGGGCGATACACCCAGTGGCCTTGCGCAGCGTTGACTCACCTACCGTTGCGGGGGCAGCGCCGGACTCGCACCTTGGCTGGCGCTCACCGGCTTCCCAGTTTCACCCTGCCGAGCCACGGCTCGCAGGGCACCTGAAACACGCCGCGAAGGTTAGAGGGTTGCATCAGGAGCGTCAATCGAGCATGGACCGATCTGGCCTGGATCAATGGCCGATCCGCCAGCTTGTGCCACACTCAAAGCAGTGATATCACATAGCCATCACCGCGACCGACCGCGACCACAATGACAAGGAGCGCGCAGCATGCAAGGCCTGATCATCAACAACCCCCGCCTGGAGTTCCTGCGCCCGGCCCTGGAACGCTGGGTCGACTGTATCGACCGCTTCAACCAGTTCCAAGGCGATAACGAGGCCCCGTATTGGCACGGCGCCGCCGCCAACACCGGGATGCTCGCGGCGGCGGCCTGGCAGGCCGAGCTGGTGGCGCTGGAGCAATACACCAGCAAGAAACAACGCGACGAAGGCGAGCGCGAGGCGCGCGGCGACCTGTTCATCGGCAATGCCGAGGACTCGATCCACCTGCACGCCAGCCAGCGCTGGCCACGCATCGCCCGCCTCGACCTGGCAGCGGCCTTGCAGGAGAGCGCCAGCCAGGCCAAGGCGATCGCCTACGCCAGCCAGTTCAAGGCCGGGGCGTTGTTCGTCACCCCGTGGAAGGCCGGGCAGCACGCCAGCCCCGAAGAACTGCAGGACCTGGTCGACGACCTGCAAAAACACACCGCCTGCGCGATCGCCTGGTACTTCCCCTATGCCTACCGCAAGCTGCATAACGAACTGGGGCAGTACTTCCCTGGGGTGGCATTGCTGCTCAAGCAGGCCTGATCAAGGCCGCCCCCTCTCAGCGCCGGCCACCGTCGGCGGGAAAGAACCGGTCCGCCACCGCCGGGTTCCTGAAGCGCGCTCGGTAAACCTCTCGATCGAAAGGCTGACCGGTACGCAGGTCATACACGGCCGCCGTGCCGGGCCCGCCCACCCGGGCAAGCTGCACATGAATGAACCGATAGCCCTCCCCGTAGACCTGCTGCAACCCCTCGATGCGCAAGTAGTGCCCCGGCAGGAACAGGGTTTCAGCCTCCATCGGGTAGATCGAGAACGGGCTGATCGGCCTCCCCCCTTGGTAACGCTGCGCCGGCAACTCGAAAATCACCGAGCTGTCATCATAGCTACGCAGTGCGCCATCCTCGTCCTCTCCGCTGCCGGTGGAGGCAAATTCGCAAGCCTTGTAGGGATTCTCGGTGAAGGAGCTCAGGTCGGTGTTGACCAGTATGTCGCCCACTTGTAGACGGCCGCTGCGATAGCCTTCGCCTCCCGTGCCGCGGCTAGCGTTACCACCGCGATACAAGGTGACGGCGTTGTTCTCGGGCAACGCCGCCAAGGTGTCGGCGAGACGCCCGATGTAGTCGTCCATGTCCGGGTGCGCGTAGGTGCCATAGCGGAACACATCGTTGACGTTCGACGCCTTGTGGGTGTAGTCCTCGATCAAGGCGTTGAAGAACTGCCGCCCCTTGCGGTAGGAATACACCGGCTTGCCCTCGACCAGCAGGCAAGGCAAACCATGGGTATCCAGGTCAAAGCCCTTTCCGGCCGCAAGCTCGACAACACCCGCGCCAATCAGCACATCCTTCTGCCGCACGATGGCCTTGGTCGACAGCTTGGCGCTCGCCCACTGGCCGGTCCGGCTGTAGGTATCCCAAAGTTCCGAACGCAGGCTGGACAGCTGCGCAGGTGCAGGGGGGGCCCCCCCCAGCAGGCGCGGCGGCTCCAACAGCACCCACTCGCCCTGGTCGTTCAGGCGCACAGGATGCAAGGCGGCGAATGCAAAGGGATTGTCCGGCGGCACAATCAGCCAACAGGACAAGTCAGGGCTGTAGCGCACCCGATAGACCAAGCCGTTGAGGGTGATCCAGCAACTGCCGTCATTCGCTACCCGCACGCCTCGCAAGCGGCCAGTTTGCATCAGCTCGCCGGCCACCAGCGTATTGGTCTCCTGCCCCTCCACCGGCAGGGTGGCACTGCGCACCTCCTGCCAACGTCCGAGCGATGCCTTGAACTCGTGGGGCGGCGCGTCGTAAGTCAACGAGGCGAAACTGGAGGTGAAGCTGATATCGATCATGTTCAAGGCCGTATACAGGCTGTCGAGCATGGCTTCACGCAGCGCCCCCTGACGGGCCTGCGCGTCCACTGCAGTGGCCGCGGCGTCCACATCCAGGCCCACCTTGCCAAGGCCAGCCCCCAACAGTGTGAGGCTCATGGGCCAACCCAAGGGCGCGAAGCCACCGAACACCTTGAGAAATGCCGACAGGTAACCGCGCCACATCGCCTTGCGCAGGTCGGCATTGCTTTGCATGAGCTGGGCGGCCTGGTGCATCTCGATCGACACTTGGTCGACAAGCACGTCGAACAACGGCTTGCTCGACTCACGCCTGAACAGCGTGAGCGCGACCACAGCCATCGCATCGGAGCGACTGGCGGCAATACCTTGCAGGTGTACCTTGATCAGCTGTCTGCCGGCGTCATCTCGCGGATTGACATGCGCCCCTTCGACAAATGCTTGCAGCGCCTCGGCGGATTGCAGATGCTCACGCAGCCAGCGCGCCATGGCCAACTCGGAATCGAACCCACGCACGGCCTCCGACGACCAAGGCATGTACAACACGACGCGCCCATCCGCCGCTGTCAGCCGGTACAGGCTACCCCGGTCGGCTTCGCCAAAGGCATAGCGGCTGACGGTCAATGGCGGGCGGGTCGCGTCTTGCTGCAACAGCGCCAGGGTCGGCAGCACCCCTGCCGTCAAACCATCCGCCGCCACCGCTTGCAGGCGCTGCCAATCGAGCTGGCTGATCAAATCGCGGCTCAAGGCTGCAGCGGCCTTGCCGAGCAGATTGACCTTGGCCACGATGCGAAAATTCTGCCCATGGCTGGACCAGAAACGCTGGATCGCCACCCGGTAGACCTCGGCGAAATCCAGTGCCCACAGGTCCTTCTGCACCTCGCGAGCCAACAAGCGAACTTCATTGCGCTCATCGAACCGACCAACCCGCGCGCCTTGCCTATAAAAGCCACCAACCTGGTCCAGTTGGTCCGGCGCATCCTGGAACTGCGCATCGAAACGCTCGATGAGCAACTCGATCAGCTGCATCGACTTGGCCGGTACCCCTGAGTGTTTCCAACCATTGAATGTGCGCGGGCTGCTACTGCCACTGTCAAACTGATGCCACCAAACGAAACGAGGGTCCATCGCCTTGCCGGTGTGCTTCACCAACAGCCGCGCGGCCTCGCGATTGGCCAATACGTAGGGGTCTGGGTATTCACGGATGATCTCATCCACCAGGGCTGCCAGCGGCCGCCCTGCGTCGAGCGCGTCGAGACTGCGCTCGACGCGTTCCTTGATGGTGCTCATGAAGCGCTCCAGGAATGTCTTTATCGGACAGACATCCTGATCGGCGCAACGCGCGCAAGCGCGGTAGAAGGATAGTGCGGTCAGCCCAGATCAGGGGGCACCGCCATCTGTTTAGGGGTTTTGCGCCAGATGGCCCGGGGGCAGGACGCGCTTGGCTTGCAGATAAGCGCGAGACCAGTAGTTGCTCGACAGGTAATCCAGACGCACGGTCCCGCCGCTGGACGGCGCATGCACGAAGCGCCCCTCGCCCACATAGATACCGGCATGGCTGACCTGCGAGCCGCCACCGGTGGCGAAGAACACCAGGTCGCCCGACTGCAGGGCGTTGATGTCCACGTTCGGCGCGCGCATCACGATCATGTCGCGGGTGGTACGCGGCAGGCTGATACCGGCGGCGTCCCGGTAGACATAGCCGATCAAGCCGCTGCAATCGAAGCCGGAGTCCGGGGTATTGCCACCCCAGCGGTAGGGCGTGCCCACCAGGCCGATGGCGCGAAACAGCACATCGTCAGCTGCCGGCGAAGAAGCCGGTTGCTGGCTGAACGACACAGGCGGTTTGGCCGCTGGAGCCGGCGCCGGAACACGGCTCGAACAGGCAGCGAGCAGTGCCGCGAGAGAAAGGAGTGCGAAGCGCGCCAACATCGCCATGATGGTAACGTCCTATCGAAGACCGTCCGGCCACAGCCGAAGCCAAAAGAGTTGAGAAATTAGATTAGACGCTTTCTGTAAATGCGCACGGCGGCGAGCTTTTTCAGCTACGCCGCCGTGGCAGGGTACAGCATTTTGATATCAAATCAATTGCGCGAGATCGTGGTCGGCGCCATGGCGAGCGCGCGTTTGGCCTCGATGAAGGTCTTGCTCCAGTAGCGATCGCCCAGGCTGTCGATGCGCACGCCACCGCTGCGGCGGCTGCTGGAGTGGATGAACTGGTTGTCACCCAGGTAGATACCGGCATGGCTGACCCGGCCCCGACCGTTGGTGCTGAAGAACAACAGGTCGCCCGGCTTGAGCTTGTTGCGCGCGACTTTAGGCGCGTCGACGTTGATCATCTCGCGGGTCGAGCGTGGCAGGTTCATTCCGGCTTCTTCGCGGAACAGGTAGCCGATGAAACCGCTGCAATCGAAACCGGACTTCTCCGAGGTACCGCCAAAGCGATAGCGGGTACCGATCAGTGACATGCCACGCTCGAGGATGCTGTCGGCCAGTACCGGCAGCTGGTAAGGCTTGCTGTTGCTGGAGAAGGCCTCGAGATCATCTTCGTTGGCCAGTTCTTCCTCTGTGAATACGGAAGAAGCCGACGCCTTGGCCTTGACCGATTGTTCGGTGGCCAGCGGACGATCCTGCGAGGTTGCGACCGGGCCGGTGGAGGCGCAGCCGAAAAGAAGAGTGGCAAGTGCAAGTGGCACGAGGGGTGCGAAGCGCTTCAGCATGGGCACGACCGTGTCTGTAGTCCTTTAGAAGGGGGAAACTATGCCTTCTATCGGACCCATTTGCAAATTTTATCGAAAAAGATGTGACTTTTCCGTTTCGAGGCTCTGGCCCCGTGCTTTCAGGCCACTACCAGCCGAGGGTTTCCTTGAGAAACGGAATAGTCAACTTGCGCTGAGCTTGCAGCGAGGCCTGGTCGAGACGCTCGAGCAGGTCGAACAGCGCGCTCATGCTACGGGTACCACGGGTGAGGATGAAGTGGCCGACTTCGTCGGTCAGGTGCAGGCCGCGGCGCGAGGCCCGCAGTTGCAAGGCTCGCAGCTTGTCTTCGTCGGACATGCCGCGCATCTGGAAGATCAGCGCCAGGGTCAGCCGCGACTTGAGGTCGGCCAGCTTGATCGGCAATTCGCGTGGCGAGCTGGAGGCCGCCAGCAACAAGCGCCGACCACTGTCGCGCAGGCGGTTGAACAGGTGGAACATCGCCTCTTCCCAGTCCGCCTTGCCGGCAATCACGTGCAGGTCATCGATGCACACCAGCTCGTATTGCTCCAAGTGGTCGAGCAGCTCGACACCGCGCTCGAGCAATTGCGCCAGGGGCAGGTAGACGGCGGGCTCGCCAAGTTGCTGGAAACGGTGGGTGGCGGCTTGCAGCAGGTGGGTACGGCCAACACCCTGCTTGCCCCACAGGTAGATGAGGCTCTCGGTCCAGCCGGCGTCGGCTTCGCATAGCCGCTCGACGTAGCCCAATGCCGCGGCATTGGCGCCCGGATAGTAGTTGATGAAGGTGGCATCGTCGCGCAGACGCACACCCAGGGGCAACTGGATCGGTTTCATGCTGGCTGGCGGTCGCGGGGACCACAGGGGGCCTTTGGTGAACAGTGTTGCAAAGTCTATACCCGCAACGCGGGCGGCACAATCGGCGAGGGAAATAGCACAAGTAAAATCAAGCAGTTGCGCTATTTCGACAAGCCCGCTCCAACAACCGTGACAGCGGGCTTGTCTCGATCGGTCATAGATCCGGGTCGATCTCCCCGGCATACATGTCCGACTCCTTGTACAGGTCATGCACATGCCGCAGCAGCACCATGATCACCGCCGCCACCGGCAACGCCAGCAGCACGCCGGTAAAGCCGAACAACTCGCCACCGGCGAGGATCGCGAAGATCACCGCCACCGGGTGCAGGCCGATGCGATCACCCACCAGCAACGGCGTCAGCACCATGCCTTCGAGGGCCTGGCCGACCAGGAACACCGCGACGATGCCCAGCATCGGGTACAGGTCGCCGCCAAATTGGAACAATCCGGCGATCAGCGCCGCGCCAATGCCGATGATGAAGCCCATGTACGGCACGATCGCCGCCAGCCCCGCCAGCATGCCGATCAACAGGCCCAGCTCCAGCCCCAGCAGCATCAGCCCGCTGGAATAGATGACGCCCAATGCCAGCATCACCAACAACTGCCCACGCACGAAGGCGCCCAGCACTTCATGGCACTCTCCGGCCAGCCCCACCACCTGCGGTTCACGCTGGCGCGGCAGCAGGCTGCGCAGCTTGGCCATCATCAGGTCCCAGTCGCGCAGCAGGTAGAAGCCCACCACCGGGATCAGCACCAGGTTGGCCAACCAGCCGATCAGCGCCAGGCTCGAGGCGGTGGCCTGGGACAGCAGCACGCCAACGATGTCGGTGGTCTGGCCCATGTGCTCGGTGATGGCCGACTTGATCTTGTCGAACTTCCAGAAACCATCGGCCAGGCCCAGGCGGCTTTGCACCCAGGGCAACGCCACGTGCTGCAACCAGTCGAGCATCTGCGGCGCCAACTCGTACAAGCGCACCAGTTGCTTGGCCAGCATCGGCACCAACACCAGCAGCAGCGCCAGGAAAATCAGGGTAAACAGGCTGAATACCACCACCACGCCCCAGGTGCGCGACAGCCCGAGGCGCTCCAGGCGGTCGACCAGCGGGTCGGCCAAGTAAGCCAGCAGGATGCCGACCAGGAATGGCGAGAGGATGTTGTGCAGAAAATACAGCAGCACGGCAATCACCAGTGCCGCGCCGAGCCAGATCCAGCGACGCATGTCAGTCATTCGTGGCACTCCTTACCAGCGAAAACGCAGGCCGTCGAACGGCTTTGGCGCGATAGGTGGCGGCGTGCCGGGTTCGCCCTGCGCGGCTGGCGTGGCGGGTACCGGCTCGGTCGGCAACTCCTGGAGCTTGGCCAGGCTCAGTTGGGCGCGCAGTTGCTCACGGTTCGCCGTGACGCCGTAGGTCAAGGTAGCACCATCGGCCATTTGCAGGCGCGCGCCGTAAGGCTCGAGCACACGGCTCAGCTCGGCGTAGCGCTGCAGGCTCATGCCCTGAACCTGCACCTGCACATCGCTGCTGGCCCCTGGCCGCGTCACATAGCGGGGCGCCAGGCGATTGCTCACCGCCAGCAGCAGCGCATCGGCCAATGCCGCCTGGTCGGCCCCTTCGGCACTGCCCTGCTCGCGCTGGTCGCCCAGCCACAACTGCCACTTGCCCTGCCACTTGCCGTCCACCTCACGCGCATGCACGGCCAGCAGCGCATCGGCGCCATAGCGCTCGGACGCCTCGCGCAGGGGGGCCGGATCGCTGCCATCGATATGCTGCGGGTTGCCTACCAGTTGTTCCTGCAGGTCGGCCAGCGGCAAGCGCAGCGGCAGGCCACGGTGCTGGGCGGCGCGGCGCAATGGCTCGGCGGCGGCCTGACCGTCGCCGACCAGGCTGCTGCCCTCGACGCTGTCGTTCAACCACCAGCCGAGAATCGACGGCCGATTGCTGCCCCACAGGGCCAGGCCCGCCTGGCGCAACACCCGCTCGGTGCTGCCTGGATCGAACTCGACCAGCACCGCCTCGGGTGGCCCGGCCTCGGTGCCGACCTGGTTGATGATCTGCTGCGGATCCTTGCGCAGGTTGGCCAGTGCCGCGCCCTGCGGTGCCCTGGGATCGCCCGTCAGGCGCAGCACCAGGGTGTCCAGGGCCTTGGCGGTAGCCTGGGAGCGGGCCTCGCCGCCCTGCCCGTCTAGGGGCTCGCGCACCTGGTACAGGCCAGAGACTGTTTCGGCCTGAGCCGCGCTGGCGGCCGCTAGCAAACAGGCACCCGCGAGGTAATTGAAAAGACGCATTGAGGATTCCTGTCCAGATAACCATGGGGCGACGCGCCCGAACCTGTCGGCTGTGACCGCGCGGAGCGAACAAATACTCCGCCAGTGCGGCCATTTGCCTGCGTCGCCATGCCTATACCTTATACAGGCACTGGCGCGGCAACCAGCCACAGGCGCTGAAAGCGTTTTTTTAGCGACATTTGCCGCCTGCCCGTCGGCCTGAGGATGGCCGCTTGGGGGCAACCCTGATAAAATCGCGCGCCTTCGCAGACCAGTGACGTACAGGCAGCCGCACGCGTTCCCGTCGGCCTTGGCCGTCATGGTCGTTTTCTAGAATCCCTCCCTCTTAAAGGCCTGGATCAATGAGCAAGCAACCCTCCCTGAGCTACAAAGACGCCGGTGTAGACATCGACGCCGGCGAAGCACTGGTCGAACGCATCAAGGGCGTCGCCAAGCGCACCGCACGCCCTGAAGTCATGGGTGGCCTGGGCGGCTTCGGCGCCCTCTGCGAGATCCCGGCCGGCTACAAGCAGCCGGTGCTGGTCTCCGGCACCGACGGCGTCGGCACCAAGCTGCGCCTGGCGCTGAACCTGAACAAGCACGACAGCATCGGCCAGGACCTGGTCGCCATGTGCGTCAACGACCTGGTGGTGTGCGGTGCCGAGCCGCTGTTCTTCCTCGACTACTACGCCACCGGCAAGCTCAACGTCGACGTGGCCGCCACAGTGGTCACCGGCATTGGCGCTGGTTGCGAGCTGGCCGGCTGCTCGCTGGTCGGTGGTGAAACCGCCGAAATGCCGGGCATGTACGAAGGCGAAGACTACGACCTGGCCGGCTTCTGCGTCGGCGTGGTGGAAAAGGCCGAGATCATCGACGGCTCGAAAGTGGTCACCGGCGACGCGCTGATCGCCCTGCCGTCCTCCGGCCCACACTCCAACGGCTACTCGCTGATCCGCAAGATCCTCGAAGTGTCCGGCACCGACATCGACAACACCCAACTCGACGGCAAGCCACTGGCCGACCTGCTGATGGCGCCGACCCGCATCTACGTCAAGCCCCTGCTGCAACTGATCAAGCAGACCGGCGCGGTCAAGGCCATGGCCCACATCACTGGCGGCGGCCTGCTGGACAACATTCCGCGCGTGCTGCCAAAAGGCGCCCAGGCCGTGGTCGACGTAGCCAGCTGGCAGCGCCCGGTGGTGTTCGACTTCCTGCAGGAAAAAGGCAACGTCGACGAACACGAGATGCACCGCGTACTGAACTGCGGCGTCGGCATGGTCATCTGTGTCGCCCAGGATCAGGTCGAAGCCGCCCTGAACGAACTGCGCGCCGCCGGTGAGCAGCCTTGGGTCATCGGCCACATCGCCGAAGCCGCCGAAGGCGCCGCCCAGGTCGAGCTGCAGAACCTCAAGGCACACTGATGCCGAGCAAGACCTGCAACGTAGTGGTATTGCTGTCGGGCTCCGGCAGCAACCTGCAAGCGCTGATCGACAACACCAGCGCCAGTGACAGCCCGGTACGCATTCGCGCGGTGATTTCCAACCGCGCCGATGCCTACGGCCTGGAACGTGCCAAGGCAGCCGGTGTCGACACCGCGCTGCTGGAGCACCAGGGTTTCGACGGTCGCGAAGCCTTCGACGCGGCGCTGATGGCGCTGATCGACGGCTTCGAGCCTGACCTGGTGGTACTGGCCGGCTTCATGCGCATCCTCAGTGGCGGCTTCGTGCGCCACTACCAGGGCCGCCTGCTGAATATCCACCCGTCACTGCTGCCCAAGTACAAAGGCCTGCACACGCACCAACGCGCGCTGGACGCCGGTGATGCGGAACATGGCTGCAGCGTGCATTTCGTCACCGAGGAACTCGATGGCGGGCCTCTGGTCGTACAGGCTGTGGTCCCGGTTGCAATGGATGACACCCCGGAGTCACTCGCCCAGCGGGTGCACCGGCAGGAACACCAGATCTACCCGCTGGCGGTGCGCTGGTTTGCCGAAGGACGCTTGCGTCTGGGCGAACAGGGTGCATTACTGGATGGCCAGCCGCTGGCGGCCAGCGGTCACTTGATTCGATCCTAGGAGAATTTATGCGTCGTGCCCTGCTCTTGGCTCTCGCCGTGCTTGCCCTGCCGCTCCAGGCAGCTGATCTGAAGCCTTTCGCGGCCAGCTACACCGCCGACTGGAAACAGCTGCCCATGAGCGGCACTGCCGAGCGCAGCCTGGAAAAGAACGCCAACGGTACCTGGAGCCTGAATTTCAAGGCGTCCATGATGATCGCCAGCCTCACCGAGCAAAGCACCCTGCGCATGGACAACGACACCCTGCTGCCGCAGAAGTACCACTTCGAGCGTGGCGGCCTGGGCAAGGCCAAGAAGGTCGACCTGACGTTCGACTGGACCGGCAAGAAAGTCACCGGCAGCGACCGTGGCGATGCCGTCAGCCTGCCGCTCAACCGTGGCGTGCTGGACAAGTCGTCGTACCAGCTGGCGCTGCAGCATGATGTGGCCGCTGGCAAGAAGAGCATGACCTATCAGGTGGTCGACGGTGACGAGATCGACACCTACGACTTCCGCGTGCTGGGTGCCGAGAAAGTCGCCACCAAGACCGGTCAGGTCGAGGCGATCAAGGTCGAGCGCGTGCGCGACCCGAGCCAGAGCAAGCGTATCACCGAACTGTGGTTCGCCAAGGACTGGGACTACCTGCTGGTGCAATTGCGCCAGGTCGAGACCGACGGCAAGGAATACGTGATCGTGCTGCAAGATGGCACGGTGGACGGCAAGGCGGTCAAGGGCAACTGATACCGCTGCCAGCAATGCCCGGAACCCCGCCTTGTGCGGGGTTTCTTTTTTGCTGCACACCGCTCCCCCATGTAGGAGCGGCCTCGTGCCGCTCCTACATGAAACTTGTTTCATCGCAGTTTTATTTACTTAGCCTGCTAACAAATTCTATAAAGGAGTCCTGCGACAGAGTGCCGCAGCCAACCGAAGAAGTGGAGTTTAACGATGACAGTCCAAGTAACCGAACGCGACGAATCGAAAATGTCCCACGAAAGCCAAGCCTCTGGCTTGCGGATCTGGGAGGTGCGCCAGCAGGGCCAGCTGGTCGGTATGTTCCACGAAGAACACCTGGCTCAGAAATACCGCATGGAACTGGAATACCTCGAGAATCAGCGCGCGTCGCAATGACCCAGTCTTCAATAAGAAAACCCCGCCTAGGCGGGGTTTTTCATGCTTACCACATCAGATCGTCAGGGATCTTGTAGGCGGCGTACGGGTCGTCCTCGTCCGCTTCCTCGACATGGGTGTTGAGCAGCAGGATACGATTCGGATCGCGCTCCTGGATCTTCACCGCCGCCTCGCGCGGGATCACTTCGTAGCCGCCGCCGTGGGCGACGATCGCCAGCGCGCCGCTGCTCAGCTTGCTGCGCATCAGGGCGTTGACGGCGATGCGCTTGACCTTCTTGTCGTCGACGAAGTTGTAATAGTCCTCGGTGTTCAGCTTGGGCAGGCGGGTCGCCTCGATCAATTGCTTGACCTGCGCGGCGCGGGCCTTCTGCTCGGCCTTCTCCTGGACCTGGCGGTTCAGCTCCTGGTCTTTCTTGGCCTTCTCGGCCTGGGCTTGCTTGGCCAGGCGCTGCTGGCTGTCGTCCACCTCGACCTGGCCTTTATGTTCCAGGCGTTTCTGTTTTTTCTCGGCCTTGTTGGCCTGAGAAACCTGTTTCTGGTTGACCAGACCGGCTTTGAGCAATTGGTCGCGAAGGGAAAGGCTCATCGTGTTCACTCACTTATGCATCAGCTCAGCCGCAGCTGGGCAGGTTCTTTTCCTGACGCTTGGCCTCGCCCCACAGGGCGTCCAGCTCGTCGAGGGTACGATCTTGGATGTTCAGGCCCTGCTCGCGCAATGCCTGTTCGATGAATCGGAAGCGCCGCTCGAACTTGCGGTTGGCGCGGCGCAGGGCGTTTTCCGGGTCGTGCTTGAGGTGACGGGCCAGGTTGACGGTGGCGAACAACAGGTCGCCCAGCTCATCCTCCAACGCATCGCTGTCGCCATCGGCCATGGCCTGCAGCACTTCGTCGAGTTCCTCGCGCACCTTGTCCAGTACCGGCAGGGCCTCGGGCCAGTCGAAACCGACCGTGGCAGCGCGCTTCTGCAGCTTGGCCGCCCGTGACAGCGCAGGCAAGGCCGCCGGCACATCGTCGAGCAGCGAGAGCTGTTCAGGCTCGCTCTTCTCGGCGCGTTCCTCGGCCTTGATCTCTTCCCAGCGCGACTTGACCTGGGCCTCGTTCAACATGGGGGTGTCCAGCGGCGCATAGAGCTCGCCAGTGGGGAATACATGGGGGTGGCGGCGGATAAGCTTGCGGGTGATCGCATCGATCACGCCGTCGAACTCGAAGCGCCCTTCTTCCCGTGCCAGCTGGCTGTAGTAGACCACCTGGAACAACAGGTCGCCCAGCTCGCCCTGCAGGTGCTCGAAGTCACCGCGCTCGATGGTGTCGGCCACTTCGTAGGCCTCTTCGATCGTGTGCGGGACGATGCTGGCGTAGTCCTGCTTGAGATCCCAAGGGCAACCGTACTGCGGGTCGCGCAGGCGGGCCATCAGGTGCAGCAGGTCTTCGAGGGTATAAGTCATGGGTGGTCCTTACCGGCCTCATTGCCTGGCAAACCCGCTCCCACGGTACAACAGCGTGGGAGCGGCGGTGCGCCGATGCGATTTGCCAGGCAATGGCAGTATCAAGGGGTACGGTTACGCCGCGTCTCGATGATGTTGGGCAACTGCGAAATCCTGCCGAGCAGGCGCCCAAGCGCGTCCAGGCCGGGAATCTCGATGGTCAGCGACATCAGCGCGGTGTTGTCTTCCTTGTTCGAGCGGGTGTTGACCGCCAGTACGTTGATCTTCTCGTTGAGCAGCACCTGCGACACGTCGCGCAGCAGCCCCGGGCGGTCGTAGGCGCGGATGACGATGTCCACCGGATAGGTCTGCACCGGGATCGGCCCCCAGCTGACCTGGATCATCCGCTCCGGCTCCTTGCCCGCCAGTTGCAGTACCGAGGCACAGTCCTGGCGGTGGATACTCACCCCGCGGCCCTGGGTGATGTAGCCGACGATGGCATCACCCGGCAACGGCTGGCAGCAGCCGGCCATCTGCGTGAGCAGGTTGCCGACGCCCTGGATCTGGATATCGCTACGCTTGCCCGCACGGATGCCACGGGCCTGGCGCGGAATCAACTCGACCGGTTCCAGGCGCTCGGGCTCGAGCAGCTGCTGCGCGGCATTGACCATGTGCGCCAGGCGCAGGTCGCCAGCGCCGAGGGCGGCGAACATGTCCTCGGCGGTCTTGACATTGGCCTTCTCGGCCAGGCGCTCGAAGTCCACCTGGGGCAGGCCCAAGCGGCTCAACTCGCGCTCGAGCAGGGTCTTGCCGGCGGCCACGTTCTGGTCGCGGGCCTGCAGTTTGAACCAGTGGACGATCTTGGCCCGGGCCCGCGAGGTGGTGACGTAGCCCAGGTTGGAGTTCAACCAGTCGCGGCTCGGGCTGCCATGCTTGCTGGTGATGATCTCCACCTGCTCGCCGGTCTGCAGGCTGTAGTTGAGCGGCACGATGCGCCCGTTGATCTTGGCGCCACGGCAGTTGTGGCCGATCTCGGTGTGCACCCGGTAGGCGAAGTCCAGTGGCGTGGCGCCCTTGGGCAGGTCGATGGCGTGGCCGTCGGGGGTGAATACATAGACCCGGTCCGGCTCGATATCGACGCGCAGCTGTTCAGCCAGGCCGCCGATATCGCCCAGCTCCTCGTGCCACTCGAGCACCTGGCGCAGCCAGGAGATCTTCTCTTCGTAATGGTTGGAACTGGGCTTGACGTCGGTGCCCTTGTAGCGCCAATGCGCGCAGACACCGAGCTCGGCTTCCTCGTGCATGGCATGGGTGCGGATCTGCACCTCGAGGACCTTGCCCTCAGGGCCGATCACCGCGGTGTGCAGCGAGCGGTAGCCGTTCTCCTTGGGGTTGGCGATGTAGTCGTCGAACTCCTTGGGGATATGCCGCCACAGGGTGTGGACGATCCCCAGCGCGGTGTAGCAGTCGCGCACCTCCGGCACCAGCACACGCACTGCGCGCACGTCATAGATCTGGCTGAACTCCAGGCCCTTGCGCTGCATCTTGCGCCAAATCGAATAGATATGTTTCGCCCGGCCACTGATATCGGCGTTGACCCCAGTGGCCAGCAATTCGTTCTGCAGCTGGTTCATCACGTCGCTGATGAAACGCTCGCGGTCCAGCCGGCGCTCGTGCAGCAGCTTGGCGATCTGCTTGTACTGGTCGGGCTCGAGGTAGCGGAACGAGAGGTCTTCCAGTTCCCACTTGATATGGCCGATGCCCAGGCGGTGGGCCAGCGGCGCATAGATGTCGAACACCTCGCGGGCTACCCGCAGGCGTTTCTCGTCATCGGCAGCCTTGACCGCGCGAATGGCGCAGGTGCGTTCAGCCAGCTTGATCAGCGCCACGCGCACATCGTCGACCATGGCCACCAGCATCTTGCGCAGGTTCTCCACCTGCGCCTGGGAGCCGAGCACCAGCGACTGGCGCGGACTGAGACTGGCACTGATGGCGGCCATGCGCAACACGCCGTCGATCAGCTTGGACACCACCGGGCCGAAACGCTGGCCGACTTCGGCCAAGGTCACCTTGCCTTCACGCACCGAGCGGTAGATCACCGCGGCGACCAGCGAGTCCTGATCGAGCTTGAGGTCGGCGAGGATCTCGGCGATCTCCAGCCCCGCCTGGAAACTGGACGTCCCGTCCGCCCAGGAATGCTTGGCCGGGTTGCCCTTCTTCTCGACTTCCTGGGCGAACTCGCAGGCCTCTTTGAGCGCCGGGCGATCGAGCTGCGAATCGACGCTCACCACATGATCGAGCCATGCTTCGAGATTGATACTGCCGTCGTTGTTGACCGGCTGGTGCACTCTCACCTGTACCATCTTTGCTTTACCTTTCCATACAGCGCGCCACGCGGGCACGCTGACTATCACCTGTGCCGCCTTCGTTCCTTGAACGCGACACCAAGGGGCCAGCCGCGCTAGCCCGCTTCGAATAACGCCATGGCCTCGACATGTGCCGTCTGAGGAAACATGTCGAGAATCCCGGCCCTTTTTAACCGGTACCCCTGCCCCGCCAGCACCTGGGCGTCTCGCGCCAGCGTGGCCGGGTTGCACGATACATAGACCATCCGCTGCGCACCCAGCCGGGCGATGCCTTGCACCACCTCGAAAGCGCCGTCGCGCGGTGGGTCCAAGAGTACCGCAGAAAAACCTTCGGCGACCCATCCGGCGTCCGCCAAAGGCTGCGATAAATCGGCCTGAAAAAACCGTGCGTTATGCACATTGTTGTTTCGGGCATTGGCCTCGGCGCGCTCGACCATGGCCTGCACGCCTTCCACCGCCACCACCTCGCGCGCCTGGCGCGCCAGGGGCAGGGCGAAATTACCCAGGCCGCAGAACAGGTCCAGCACCCGCTCGTCGGCCTGCGGCGCCAGCCAGGCCAAGGCCTGCTGGATCATCAGGCTATTGACTTGGGCGTTGACCTGGACGAAATCTCCAGGCCGCCAGGCCAGCTCCAGGCCCCAGGGCTCGAGGGCAAAGCCCAACTGCGCCGCGGCGTCCACCGGGGCCGGCTGACCTTCGCCCTGCAACCAAAGCTGGGCGCCGGCTTCGGCACAGAATGCCGCAAGGCGCGCCAGGTCTTCAGCAGGCAACGCTGCCACGTGACGCACCAGCAGCGCTTGCGCCGTGCCGCTGAACAGTTCTACATGCCCCAGCGCCTGTGGCTTGCTCAAGCTGCGCAGCACGGTGGGCAAGTGGCGGAAAATGGACTGCAAGGGTTGTACCAGCACCGGGCAGTCGTCGATGGCGACGATGTCCTGACTGGCCTCGGCGCGAAAGCCCACGTCCAGATGGCGTGCCTTGACATCCCAGCGCACCGCCACCCGCGCCCGGCGTCGGTAGCCGAACTCCGGCCCGCTCAGGGGCGCGGCCCACTCTTCTGGCTGCAGCCCAGCAACCCGCTGCAACTGCTCGGCCAGCAGGCGCTGCTTGAGGGCCAACTGGTCGGCATGGGGGACATGTTGCAGGTTGCAACCGCCGCAGCGGGCGTAATGCCGGCAGGGCGCTTCGCGCCGTTGCGCGCTGGCCTGGAACACACGCTCCAGGCGCGCCTCGACCACCTTGCCGCGCGCCGCGAGCACGCGCGCCTCGACGTCCTCGCCGTCCAGCGCGCCGCTGACGAACCAGGTACGCCCTTCGACGAAGGCAATGCCCCGGCCATCGCCGGACACGCGCTCGATCAGCAGACGCTGTTTCTTGCCCACGGGAACCTGTGGGGTACGGTTGCCGCCGGCCGGCTGGAAGCGCAGGCCGCCGTTGCTTTTCTTTCTGGACATCAGGTCGCGTCGAACAAACCGGTGGACAGGTAACGGTCGCCACGATCGCAGATGATGGCGACCATCACCGCGTTCTCGACCTCCAGGGACAGGCGTAGCATCGCCGCCACTGCACCGCCGGAGGACACGCCGCAGAAAATGCCCTCTTCGCGGGCAAGGCGGCGCGTGGTGTCCTCGGCCTCCTGCTGGGACATGTCGACCACCCGGTCGACACGGCTGGCGTCGAAGATCTTCGGCAGGTATTCGTGGGGCCAGCGGCGTATGCCGGGGATGGCCGAGCCTTCCATCGGCTGCAAACCAATGATCTGCACCGCTGGATTCTGCTCCTTGAGGTACTGCGAGCAGCCCATGATGGTACCGGTGGTGCCCATGGAGCTGACGAAATGGGTGATGGTGCCCTGGGTCTGCTGCCAGATTTCCGGGCCGGTGCTGTTGTAGTGGGCGATCGGGTTGTCGCCGTTGGCGAACTGGTCCAGCACCAACCCGCGACCTTCGGCCTGCAGCTTCTCGGCAAGGTCGCGCGCGCCCTCCATGCCCTCCTCCTTGGTCACCAGGATCAACTCGGCGCCATAGGCGGTCATCGCCGCCTTGCGTTCGGTGGTGGAGTTGTCGGGCATGATCAGGATCATCTTGTAGCCCTTGATCGCCGCGGCCATGGCCAGGGCGATGCCGGTGTTGCCCGAGGTGGCTTCGATCAGCGTGTCGCCTGGCTTGATCTGCCCGCGCAGTTCAGCGCGGGTGATCATCGACAACGCCGGACGGTCCTTGACCGAACCCGCCGGGTTGTTGCCTTCGAGCTTGAGCAGCAGGGTGTTGTTGGTGGCCCCGGCAATGCGCTGCAGGCGAACCAGAGGCGTGTGGCCGACGCAATCGGCAATGGTTGGGTACTGCAGGGTCATGGGCGTTTTCGCAATCCGGACGGCAGGGGCGCCTATCATACCGGCAAACCCAGCGCGGCCATATCACGCAATCGTCGGACACTATAACCGCTGGCTATAAGTTGATGGATGATCAGCCTGTAAGCGCCAGCCTTGCTGGCGAACCAGGCGGCACGCTGCCTGGCGTCGCCGCCAGGCGCAGGCACACCCGCAACCCCTGCGCGCCATTGACCGCCCACACCCGTCCGCCCTGACGCTCGATGGCACTGCGGGCAATGCTCAACCCCAGGCCGAAGCCGCCATCCCCCGGCCGCGAGCCATCAAGCCGCGAAAACGGCGCGAAGATCCGCTCCAGGTCGGCCTCGGCCACGCCACCACCGTCGTCTTCCAATTCGATATGCCAGTAATGGCCATGGCGCCGCCCGCTGAGCCTGACCAGGCCCTGGGCAGGGGAATGGCGGATGGCATTACGCAGCACGTTCTCCAGAGCCTGGGCCAAGTGGTTGAGATTGCCTTGCACCCAACAGTCGGCCGGCAGCTCGCAATGCAACCGCGCCGGAGCCCAGCCACTTTCATAGCAGGCGTTCTCGCTGAGCATGTCCCACAGCGCCTGCAGCTGGATCGGTTCGAGGTTCATCGGCGCCCGCTCGGCGTCCTGCCAGGCCAGTTGCAGGGTGTCCTCGACCAGTTGCTGCATGGCGTCCACCTCACGGTGCAGGCGTTCGCGCAGGCGTTGCAGATCGGTCTCGCCATCGCAGGCCACCCGCAGGCGGCTGAGTGGGGTGCGCATTTCATGGGACAGGTCGCGCAGCAACTGCTGCTGCAAGGTCACGGTGCCCTGCAGGCGTTCGGCCATCTGGTCGAAGGCGCGGGCCAGCTCGCCCAGTTCGTCGCGCCGCTGGGTGGTGCGCGCGTCCAGGCGCGCGGCCAACTGGTCGGCGCGCCAGGCATTGGCCTGCTCGCGCAGCTGGTTCAGTGGCACGATCAGCATGCGGTAAAGGCCCACGCACAGCAGCAAGGTGAACAGCCCGGGGATAACGCCGTTGGTGACGACGCGCCAGAACAAGCGATACTGGCCGGGGTTGAAGCGCTCGGGCAGCTCGATCACCAGCATGCCCTGCTCCGGCGCCAGGGGGAACGGCAGGCGCAACCAGGGTTGGCCGATGCTGCGCCGGCTCATGGGCCAGTCGACGCCGCGCAGGCGGGTCAGGCGCTGGGTCTGGCTGCTGCTCAGGTTGGCGCTGCCCAGTGGTTGCAGGTCGCCATCGAGCACCCCCACCCACCCCTGCTCGCGCTCATGCATGCCGCTCAACCATGCATCGACGCCGACCTGCCCGCCGCTGCGCCAGGCCTGTTCGGCCTCTGCGGCGTAGCCGCGCAGCACCTGGCGAGCCGGCTCGGAGAGAAAGGCATCCTGGGTTTCCATGTGCCGACCCCAGCTGTAGCTCAGGCCAATCATCAGCAGGCAGAACCCCACCAGCAGGACAGCCAGCCTCCAGAACAACGAATGACGATCGAGCACGCCTCAGTCCGCCTCGCCCGCGCCGAACACATAGCCCTTGCCCCACACCGTGCGCACCTGGCGCTCGTGATAACCGATGGCCTTGAGCTTGCGGCGGATCTGGCTGACGTGCATGTCCAGGCTGCGGTCATGTCGCGAATAGCCACGCTGCAAGACCTGCTGGTAAAGGAAGGGTTTGCTCAGCACCTCGTCGCTACTGCGGTGCAAGGTATCGAGCAGACGGTATTCGCTGGGGGTGAGGCAGGCGCGTGTGCCGGCCAGGCTGACATCACAAGCCTGTTCATCGAATTGCAACTGTCCGGCCTCGGCCTCGCGCGGCGCCTGGGTCCGCCGCTCGAACGCCACCCGGCGCAGGATCGCCTCGATGCGCACGCGCAGTTCGGCGAAGCTGAACGGCTTGGGCAGGTAATCGTCGGCGCCACGCTCGAAACCACTGATGCGGTCGGCCTCGGCCCCCAGCGCCGACATCAGGATCACCGGCGTGGCACTGTGTCGGCGCAGGCTGGCCAGGGCGTCGAGGCCGTTGAGCCCCGGCAGCAGGATATCCATCAAGACCAGGTCGAAGGCTTGCCGGGCGGCGACCTCCAGGCCCTCGAGGCCATTGCGGCACCAGGTGACGTGGAAGCCGCCGCGCTGTAGTTCCTCGTGCAGGTAGGCGCCCAGCACGGGGTCGTCCTCGATGGCGAGGATATGGGTGGCGCGGATAGATACAGGATGCATTGGCAACTGCCATCAATTCTCAATTACGCGATTATTCGACAAGCGCCAACGGCAAGCAACCACAGTACGACCGGCGCTACGTAGGACACATCCGGCGCACACGTGAGAAACAGGCCCACACCAGGCCTTCTTGAAACAAAATCAAACACAAATGGGTGCATTGCCCCCCTACCCGGAGTAACGTTCCGCCTGAAGCGCGAACCGCGCCCTTAAGCACATGACAGGAGAGAGGTGTGCTCGACCGTTTGGGAATCCGCAGCCGCGTGTTGCTGCTGGCTTTGCTGCCCGCCAGCCTGATGGCCCTGGTGCTGGGCTGCTACTTCACCTGGCTGCAGCAGAGCGACCTGCGCACGCAGTTGCTGCAACGCGGCAAGATGATCGCCGAGCAACTGGCCCCGCTGGCGGCCCCGGCCCTGGCCCGCCAGGCTCCGGCGCAGCTGGAGCGCATCGCCGCCCAGGCCCTGGAGCAATCCGACGTGCGCGCTGTGGCCTTCCTCGCCGCCGACCGCACCCGCCTGGCCCACGCCGGCCCGAGCATGCTCAATCAGCCGCCCAGCGGTGGCACCGGCACGCAACTGCTGCAGCGCACCGGCAACGATGCCACCCGCTACCTGATGCCGGTGTTCGGCCATCACCGCGACCTGGCCACCGACGCCGTGCCCGCCGAGGCCGAGCGGCTGCTGGGTTGGGTCGAAATCGAGCTGTCCCATGACGGCACCTTGCTGCGCGGCTACCGCAACCTGTTCACCAGCCTGCTGCTGATTCTCGCCTGCCTGAGCCTGACCGCCCTGCTCGCCCTGCGCATGAGCCGCACCATCAACGGCCCGATCAACCGCATCAAGCACGCGGTCAACCAGCTCAAGGACGGCCATCTCGACGAACGCCTGCCGGCCATGGGCAGCCATGAGCTCGATGAGCTTGCCGGCGGCATCAACCGCATGGCCGAAACCCTGCACAGCGCCCACGAAGAGCTGCAGCACAGCATCGACCAGGCCACCGAGGACGTGCGCCAGAACCTGGAAACCATCGAGATCCAGAACATCGAGCTGGACATGGCGCGCAAGGAGGCCCTGGAAGCCAGCCGCATCAAGTCGGAGTTCCTGGCCAACATGAGCCATGAAATCCGCACCCCGCTCAACGGCATTCTCGGCTTCACCCACCTGTTGCAGAAAAGCGAGCTGAGCCCGCGCCAGCTCGACTACCTGGGCACCATCGAAAAGTCCGCCGACAACCTGCTGGGGATCATCAACGAGATCCTCGACTTCTCCAAGATCGAGGCCGGCAAGCTGGTGCTCGACAGCATTCCGTTCAACCTGCGCGACCTGATCCAGGACACTTTGACCATCCTCGCCCCGGCAGCCCACGCCAAGCAGCTCGAACTGCTCAGCCTGGTGTATCGCGACACCCCGCTGTCGCTGGTCGGCGACCCGCTGCGACTCAAGCAGATCCTCACCAACCTGGTGAGCAACGCCATCAAGTTCACCCGCGAAGGCACCATCGTCGTGCGCGCCATGCTCGACGACGAACAGGAAGACAGCGTGCAACTGCGCATCAGTGTGCAAGACACCGGCATCGGCCTGTCGCCGCAGGACGTGCGCACCCTGTTCCAGGCCTTCAGCCAGGCCGACAACTCGCTGTCGCGCCAACCCGGCGGCACCGGCCTGGGGCTGGTGATCTCCAAACGCCTGATCGAACAGATGGGTGGTGAGATCGGCGTCGACAGCACCCCCGGTGAAGGCTCGCAGTTCTGGATCAGCCTCAACCTGCCCAAGGCCCACGACGACGGCGAGGAGCAACCGCTGCCGGCCCTGCTCGGCCGCCGCGTGGCCATCGTCGACAGCCACGACCTGGCCCGCCAGGCGCTGGAACACCAGCTCGAGGACTGCGGCCTGTCGGTGACCCTGTTCTCCTCCTGCGAGCAACTGTTGCAGGCGGTCCAGGCGGCCAACCAGGCCGGCAAGCCGTTCGACTTCGCCGTGCTCGGGGTCAACCTCGGCAGCCTCGGCCCGGAACAGCTCAGCCAGTACCTGCAGCAACTCGAAGGCCTGGGCTGCCAGTGCGTGGCGCTGTGCCCGACCACCGAGCAGCCACTCTACCTGCCGTACTTGCCCAACGCCCATGGCCAACTGCTGGCCAAGCCCACCTGTACCCGCAAGATCCGCCGGCTGTTGCTGGAGCTGGTGCAACCGCGCCGACCCTTGAGCGAACAACGGGTGAACACCGGGCAACGCATGCCGAAGATCCTCTGCGTCGACGACAACCCGGCCAACCTGCTGCTGGTGCAGACCTTGCTCGAAGGCATGGGTGCCGAGGTGCTGGCGGTGGACAGCGGCTACACCGCGGTACAGGTGGTGCAGGACGAACCCTTCGACCTGGTGCTGATGGACGTGCAGATGCCTGGCATGGACGGGCGCGCCTGCACCGAGCAGATCCGCCGCTGGGAAAGCAGCCAGAGCGGCCAGCCGCTGCCGATCGTCGCCCTGACCGCCCATGCGATGGCCAACGAGAAACGCGCCCTGTTGCACAGCGGCATGGATGACTACCTGACCAAGCCGATCAGCGAACGCCAGCTGGCCCAGGTGGTAATGAAGTGGACCGGTCTGAGCCTCGGCGCGCCGCCCCCGGAGCGCAGCCCTGAACGGCTGCCGGACAGCGGCGAACTGAAGGTGCTCGACCCGGAGGAAGGCCTGCGCCTGGCCGCCGGCAAGCCGGACCTGGCAGCGGACATGCTGAGCATGTTGCTGGCTTCGCTGGCTGCCGACCGCGAAGCCATCCTGGCAGCGCGCAATGCCACCGATCGCACGGCGATCATCGAGCGCGTGCACCGCCTCAACGGCGCCTCGCGCTATTGCGGCGTACCGCAGTTGCGCGCGGCTTGCCAGCGTAGCGAAACCTTGCTCAAACAGGGCAGCCCACAGGCCCAGGCAGCGCTCGACGACCTCGATCTGGCCATCGAGCGGCTGGCGGAACAAGCGCGCCAGCATGCCTGACTGCCGTCGTCTGGGTCCGTGGGAGCCGGCCTTGCCGGCGAAGCAGGCGAGGCGAATACCTGATCAGACAGCTTCGCCAGCACAGCGGGCTCCTACACTGGAACGCCAACACCACAAAGCCGCGCAGATCAATACCGAGCCGGCCCACTGGCCTAGACTGGCAACGGTCTCATGAAAGGAACACAACCATGCGCGCCCTGTTGTTCAGCAGCCAGCACTACGATCAGGAAAGCTTCACCCACGCCGCCCAGAGCGGCGCCCTGGAGCTGCACTACCAGGCAGCCCGCCTGACCCTCGACACCGCCGCCCTGGCCAAGGGCTTCGAGGTGGTCTGCGCCTTCATCAACGACGAACTCGACCCCCCAGTGCTCGAGCGCCTGGCCGCCGGCGGCACGCGCCTGGTGGCGTTGCGCTCGGCCGGCTACAACCATGTCGACCTGGCCGCGGCGCAGCGCCTGAAACTGTCCGTGGTACGGGTGCCGGCCTACTCGCCGCACGCGGTCGCCGAGCACGCCGTGGCCCTGATCCTGTCCCTCAACCGGCGCCTGCACCGGGCCTACAACCGCACCCGCGAAGGCGACTTCACCCTGCACGGGCTGACCGGCTTCGACCTGCATGGCAAGACCGTCGGCGTGGTCGGCACCGGCCAGATCGGCGCCGCCTTCGCCCGTATCATGGCCGGTTTCGGCTGCCAGCTGCTGGCCTACGACCCCTGCCCCAACCCCGAACTGCTGGCCCTCGGCGCCCGCTACCTGGCGCTGCCCGAGCTGCTGCGCGAAGCGCGGATCATCAGCCTGCACTGCCCGCTGACCGAGCACACCCGCCACCTGATCAACGCCCAGAGCCTGGCCCAGCTGCAACCCGGCGCCATGCTCATCAACACCGGTCGCGGCGCGCTGGTCGACACCCCGGCGCTGATCGACGCGCTCAAGAGCGGCCAGCTCGGCTACCTGGGACTGGATGTGTATGAAGAAGAGGCGCAACTGTTTTTCGAGGACCGCTCCGACCAGCCGTTGCAGGACGACGTGCTGGCGCGGCTGCTGACCTTCCCCAACGTGATCGTCACCGCGCACCAAGCATTTCTCACCCGCGAGGCACTGGATGCCATCGCCACCACCACCCTGGACAACATCGCCCGCTGGGCGGCAGGCAATCCGCAGAATCTGGTCACGGGATGATGCTAGGATACGCGGCATTTCTGGAGGACCCATGGTCGAACACGATTTCCGCTACACCCTTTTCAATCCGCAACACACCTTGATCGAGTGCCGCGCCCTGGTACCGGGCCGCTACCAGGTCACCGGCAACGGCGGCTCGATCCAGAAGGGCGACGCGCTGCTGGTTTCGCTCAAAGGCAGCAAAACCCTGTCCATGCGCCTGACCGTGGACAGCGTGCGCCACCTGATCAACCCCACCGGGCAGTGGGTGGCCGTGGCCCAGGGGCCGGTGTTCAACGAGCTGGAAATCCACCAGTGGCAGGTCAAGTGCGACGGCTGCGACGCGGTGCTGGACTTCGAGTTCGCCGCCGAGGCCAAGCTCGGCAAGAAGGGCCACGCCCCGGCAGCCGCCGCCCGTATCCAGGAGCTGGGCTGGGCCAGCCAGGGCGACAAGCACCTGTGCCCGCAGTGCCAGGAGCGCGCCTGAGTGAAACAACTGCTGACCGGCGTGCTGATCGCCACCGGCCTGATAGGCTGCGCGTCACAACCTTCAAAGCTGCAGCAGGAGCAAAGCTACCTATTGGAGTGGATCGGTGAACGCCCGCTGATCGACTACAGCCACCTGACCCTGACCCTGGCCAGCGATGGCCGTGCCTATGGCAATGCCGGCTGCAACCACTGGTTCGCGCCCTATACGCTGGACGGCGAGCACTTAAGCTTCGGCAAGGTCGGCAAGACCCGCAAGCTGTGCGCGCCAGCGCTGATGGACCAGGAAAAACGCTTCCTGCAGGCGCTGGAGACGGTGCAGCGCTGGGATGTGTCGCCAATCGAGCAGATCCGCTTCTGGCCGGCCGAGGGCAAGCCACTGCGGTTCTGGCCAGAGGAAGGCTGACAAGTGCCGGGGCCGCTTTGCGGCCCTTTCCGGCCGGTCCGACGCCTCGGCAAGTCCGCTCCTACCGGTGAATGCGAAACCCTGTAGGAGCGGCCTTGTGTCGCGATAGGGCTGCAAGGCAGCCCCAAGATCGATCAGGCGCCGCCTTTCAAAGCCTTGATCTTCGCCTGCAACCCCTCGAGCGTCTGCTCACCCATCAACTGCTCACGCACCTTGCCCTTGTCGTCGATGATGTAGGTCACCGGCAACGCCTCGCTGCGCGGCAGCTCGTAACGCTCGGCCGGGTCTTGCGCCAGCACGGTGAAGCCAATCCCGAGGGTCTCGGCGGCGGCCTTGAGGTCCGCGCCTTGCAAGCCATCGAAGTTCACCCCCAGCACCTTGATGCCCTGGGCATCCCACTGCTTCGCCGCCGCATTGAGCTCGGGGATTTCGGTACGGCACGGGCCGCACCATTCGGCCCAGTAGTTGAGCACCAGCCAGTGCCCCTCGACCTGTTCGGCCTTCACCGTATTGCCGTGCTGGTCCACGCCGTAGTCCGCACCGCAGCCGCCGAGCAGCAGGCTCGCGGTGATGGCCAGTGCAGCTGCCAAACGCCTTGCCATGGGTCAATCCTTCTCGAAGTTTTCAAGCATTGAAGTCGGTCGCTGCGGTTAGAATAGCCGCCACACCCAGCTGGATGCGACCCGTCATGACCGATCTGACCCTCTATCATAACCCGCGCTGCTCGAAATCCCGCGGCGCCCTGGAACTGCTCGAGGCACGCGGCCTGGCGCCGACCATCGTGCGCTACCTCGAGACCCCGCCGGACGCCACCGCGCTCAAGCAACTGCTGGGCAAGCTGGGGATCGGTGCGCGGCAACTGCTGCGCACCGGCGAAGATGAATACAAGGCGCTCGACCTGGCCAACCCGGCCCTGACCGACGCCCAGCTGATCGACGCCATGGCGCAACATCCCAAGCTGATCGAACGCCCGATCCTGGTCGCAGGCGACAAGGCCGTGATCGGGCGCCCACCCGAGAAGGTCCTGGAGATCCTGCCGTGAGCGAACCCTACATCCTGGTGCTGTACTACAGCCGCCACGGCTCGACCAGCGAGATGGCCCGGCACATTGCCCGCGGCGTCGAGATGGCTGGCCTGGAGGCGCGCCTGCGCACAGTGCCGGCGATCTCCACCGAGTGCGAAGCCGTGGCTCCGGACATCCCGGCCAGCGGCGCGCTGTACGCCACCCTCGACGACTTGCGCCACTGCGCGGGCCTGGCCCTGGGCAGCCCGACCCGCTTCGGCAACATGGCCGCGCCGCTCAAGTACTTCCTCGACGGCACCAGCAGCCTGTGGCTGGGCGGCGAGCTGGTGGGCAAGCCGGCGGCAGTGTTCACGTCCACCGCCAGCCTGCACGGCGGCCAGGAAACCACCCTGCTGTCGATGCTGCTGCCGCTGATGCACCACGGCATGCTGGTCACCGGCCTGCCCTACAGCGAGTCGGCGCTGCTCGAAACCAGCGGCGGTGGCACTCCGTATGGTGCCAGCCACCATGCCGGCGCCGACGGCAAGCGCGAGCTGGACCAGCACGAGATCGCCCTGTGCCGCGCCCTCGGCCAACGCCTGGCCAATACGGCCAAGGCCCTGGGTGGCCAGCGTGGCTAGAAAACCCAAGGTGCTGCCGCCGCTGGAGTGGCTCGCCCCACGCGTACGGCTGATCCGCGCCCTGAGCCTGGCCTGCTTCTTCGGCCTGATCGCCCTGCTGGTGGTGAACAACCTGTGGTTCGCCAACCTGCATGGGGCGCGGGTCGAGGTGATCCTGGCCATCGAGCTGATCCCTCTGCTGTTACTGCTGCCGGGCATGCTGATGGGCAGCGCCCGGGCGCATGCCTGGACCTGCTTCGTGGTCAATATCTACTTCATCAAGGGCGTGCTGGCGGCGTTCGATCCGGCACGGGCGGTGTTTGGCTGGGTCGAGGTGCTGGTCAGCCTGGGGCTGTTCGTCAGTGGGCTGCTGTTCGTGCGCTGGAAGTTCCAGCAGGATCGACGCCTGGCCGGCGAAGGTGCCTGAACGTATCGGGGCCGCGTTGCGGCCCCGGCGATCTCAATGGTTGACGGTATGCGCCAACATCACCGACAGCTGGCACAGCGGCCGCCCGCTTTCGGCATGCCACTGGTTGAACGCCTGCTGCACCAGTGCCAGGTCGCGCAGGCTGGTCGGTGGCTTGTCGATGATCTTCTGCGCGATCAACGCGGCGGCCATGTCGTCGGTGGGGATGAAGGTGTCCTTGCCGACCATGCGCAGGAAACGCGGAGCCGATAGTCCGCCCAGCTGGTTGCCATGCTTGGCCAGGTATTTCCACAGCCCGACGATATCGGTCTCGGGCCAGTCGGCGATGAGCGCGCCGAAACTGCCCTTCTCCTTCGCCACGTCGAGGATCATCTGCGCATTGCGCGGCACACTCTTGAGCTTGCCCAGGTGGCGGATGATGCGCTCGTCCTGCATCAGCCGCTCCAGGTGCTCGGCGCCCATCAGCACCACTTTCTCCGGGTCGAAGCCAAAGAACACCTGCTCGAACGCCGGCCACTTGGCATCCACCAGGCTGTGCTTGAGCCCGGCGCGGAAAACGCGCAGGGCCAGGGTCGACAGGTAGCGGTCGTCGGTGATGTCGCGCAGCTGCGCGGCTGTGCGCGGCTGCGGCAGGAAGGCTTCCAGCGCCTGGGCCGAACCGAAGCGGTTCAGGCAGTACTCATGCAACCACTGGTAGTCGCGCATAAGGTCAGATGTTCAACACGTCGAGGAAGCGCGGGGTGGCGCTCTCGTCGATCTTCAGGCTGGTGAAGTCGAACAGGTTGCGGTCGGCCAATTGCGACGGCGCGACGTTCTGCAGGGCGCGGAAGATGCTCTCGGTGCGGCCTGGGTGCTTGCGCTCCCACTCCACCAGCATGTCCTTGACCACCTGGCGCTGCAGGTTTTCCTGCGAGCCGCACAGGTTGCACGGGATGATCGGGAACTCCTTCATGTCCGAATAGCCCTGGATGTCCTTCTCGCTGCAGTAGGCCAGCGGGCGGATCACCACGTTGCGCCCGTCGTCGGCGCGCAGCTTCGGCGGCATGCCCTTGAGCGCGCCGTTGAAGAACATGTTGAGGAAGAAGGTCTCGACGATGTCGTCGCGGTGGTGCCCCAGGGCCATCTTGGTCGCGCCGATCTCGTCGGCGAAGGTGTACAGGGTGCCGCGGCGCAGGCGCGAGCACAGCGAGCAGGTGGTCTTGCCCTCGGGCACCAGCTCCTTGACCACCGAGTAGGTGTCCTTCTCGACGATGTGGTACTCGACGCCCAGTTCCTTGAGGTAGGCCGGCAGCACGTGCTCGGGGAAACCCGGCTGCTTCTGGTCCATGTTCACCGCGACGATGTCGAACTTGATCGGCGCAACCTTCTGCAGGTGCAACAGAACGTCGAGCATGGTGTAGCTGTCCTTGCCGCCGGACAGGCAGACCATGACCTTGTCGCCATCCTCGATCATGTTGAAGTCGGTGATGGCTTCGCCGGCGAGGCGACGCAGGCGTTTTTGCAGTTTGTTCTGGTTGACCGAGAGGGTGCCCATAGCGCTTGAATCCGCGAGGTGTGACAAAAGGCGGCTATTTTACGCACAAACCAGGCGGGGCAGTAGGCCAATCCGATAAAGACTTCAAGGGAATCAGCACCGGGCCTGACAGCGCAATTTGCTCTAAAAAGCTGGTTTTATGCGGGGAACGGCTTCCTATACTGCGACATAAGGCCACATTACCGCTTGCATCGGTGTTCGGCCTCGGGCCGCAGGCGCTCCATCTGGGGGGCGTTTGGCAACCAATAGGAGTGACCGGCATGATTCATCACGTTGTGGGGCTGTTTACCCATCCCGACCAGGAGTGGCGGGAAATCCGTGGCGAAGAAGAAAGTATCAGCCACATGTACCTGACGCACACGCTGATCCTCGCGGCGATTCCCGCCGTCTCGGCATTCATCGGCACCACCCAGGTCGGCTGGGTGATCGGTGACCGGCCGGCGGTGATGCTGACCATGGAAAGCGCGATCTGGATGAGCATCATGTCGTACCTGGCGATGCTCGCCGGGGTGGCGGTGATGGGCGCCTTCATCCACTGGATGGCCCGCACCTACGACGCCAATCCGAGCATGGCGCAGTGCATCGCCTTTGCCACCTACACCGCCACCCCGCTGTTCATCGGCGGCCTTGCGGCGCTGTACCCGCACCTGTGGCTGGGCATGCTGATCGGCACGGCGGCGATCTGCTACACCGTGTACCTGCTGTATGTCGGCTTGCCGACCTTCATGAACATACCGTCGGATGAAGGCTTCCTGTTCTCCAGCTCCGTGCTGGCGGTGGGCCTCGTGGTTCTGGTGGCGATCATGGCCGCGACCGTGATCATCTGGGGACTGGGCGTGGGGCCCGTGTACACCAACTAGATCGAACCAACACTGGGGCATCAAGCCGAGGCCGCCGCAAGGCGGCCTCGTTTCGTGTTGACCAGCGGTTCGGCGCCTGGGTCGCGCTTGCGGCATAATGCCCGGTCAGGAGAATTGCCCCGCCATGCCCGAGCTGCTCAAACAACGCGTCGAAACCTGTTACCAGCAAGCCGAAGCCTTCTTCAAACGCCCCTTCCCGCGCCCGCAAGTCAGCTTCAAGTTGCGCGGGCAGAAAGCCGGCGTCGCCCACCTGCACGAGAACCTGCTGCGCTTCAACCTGCAGTTGTACCGCGAAAACGCCGAAGACTTCCTGCGCCAGACCGTGGCCCACGAGGTCGCCCACCTGGTTGCCCACCAGCTGTTTGGTGAGCGTATCCAGGCCCATGGCGAGGAATGGCAGTTGATCATGCGCGGGGTGTACGAGCTGCCGCCGAACCGCTGCCACAACTACGAAGTGCAGCGGCGCGTGGCGACACGCTACATCTACCGCTGTCCGTGCCCGCAAAGCGATTTCCCGTTCACTGCCCAGCGCCACAAGCTGGTGCGCCAGGGGCGGCGCTACCTGTGCCGGCGCTGTCGGGAGATTCTGGTGTACAGCGGCGAGACCCGGGTCGAGTAGTCATAGGGCAGCCACGATCGTCGTAGGAGCCGGCCTTGCTGGCGAACACCGGCACAGCCGGTGCCATCCATCGCGGCGCCTGGTTCGCCAGCAAGGCTGGCTCCTACGGATCGCGGGACAGCGGTACAAAAAAGGCGACCCGCAGGTCGCCTTTGTGCATTTCACACGTCGCTCAACGCGCCGGGCCTTCGGCCACGCCCAGGTCGTCGGTCGGACGGGTGTCGATCAGCGGCGAGCCGCCAGACGCCAGTTCGGCCTGCAGGGTGTCGGTGTCCAGCTCCTTGACCCACTTGGCCACGACCACGGTGGCCACGGCGTTGCCGATCAGGTTGGTCAGGGCGCGGGCTTCGGACATGAAGCGGTCGATACCCAGGATCAGCGCCAGGCCGGCAACCGGCAGGTGGCCGACGGCCGACAGGGTGGCGGCGAGGACGATGAAGCCCGAGCCGGTGACACCCGCGGCCCCCTTGGACGCGACCAGCAGCACCAGCAGCAGGGTGATCTGGTGGGTGATGTCCATGGTGGTGTCGGTGGCCTGGGCGATGAACACCGCGGCCATGGTCAGGTAGATCGAGGTACCGTCAAGGTTGAACGAGTACCCGGTAGGGATCACCAGGCCAACCACGGATTTCTTCGCGCCCAGGCGCTCCATCTTGGCCAGCATGCGTGGCAGGGCCGACTCGGAGGACGAGGTGCCCAGCACGATCAGCAGCTCTTCACGGATGTAGCGGATCAGCTTGATGACGCTGAAGCCGTGGGCGCGACAGATACCGCCCAGCACCACCAGGATGAACAGCAGGCAGGTGATGTAGAAGCAGGCCATCAGGTAGCCCAGCTGCACCAGCGAGCCCACGCCATACTGGCCGATGGTGAAGGCCATGGCACCGAAGGCACCGACCGGGGCCAGCTTCATGATCATGTTGATGATGTTGAACATGACATGGGCGAAGCGGTCGATCATGTCCAGCACCGGCTTGCCGTAGCTGCCCAGGCGATGCAAAGCGAAGCCGAACAGCACCGAGAACATCAGCACTTGCAGGATGTCGCCGTTGGCGAAAGCGCCGACCACGGTGTTGGGGATGATATTGAGCAGGAAGCCGACGGTAGTCTGCTGCGCCCCGGCGGCGGCATAGGCGGCCACGCTGCTGGCGTTCAGGGTGCTGACATCGACGTGCATGCCGGCGCCAGGCTGGACCACGTTGACCACGACCAGGCCGATGATCAGGGCGATAGTGGAGACGATTTCGAAGTACAGCAGCGCGTAGCCGCCAGTCTTGCCGACCGACTTCATGCTCTGCATGCCAGCGATGCCGCTGACCACGGTGCAGAAGATGATCGGGGCGATGACCATCTTGATCAGTTTGACGAAGCCGTCACCCAGCGGTTTGAGGGCAACCCCGGTTTCCGGGTAGTAGTGGCCGAGCAGGATACCGATGGTGATGGCGACGATCACCTGGACATACAGCGATTTGTACAGCGGCTGACGAGTCGTCATGGCTAATTTTTTCCTCAAGTGGGCCGGCGCATCCTTCCCAGGATGTCGGGGCACCTGAATCGCGAACCCTCCTGCACCCGGAGGGATTTGTCGTTGTGTTTGAGCGCCTGGGCAGGCGTCTGCCAGGTGAATAGCAAGGGCGATGCCAAAGTGCCCGCTCGCGGTGCATGGCCAATGATTACAGGGTATGAATGCCCCGGGACGGGGCGCAAAAGCCGGTAGGAAATGGCGGATTCCCGCCTGATGGCGGAAATCGTACAGGGCAGGTTGGCGGATTTCCGCCCAGCGCGCATCCTGTAGGGGCGGCTTCAGCCGCGAAGCCAGCGACGCGGTGCATGGCACCGGCTGGGCCGGTGATCGCGGCTAAAGCCGCCCCTACAAGTCTTGCGCGATTTCAATCGAGCCGGAAAGCGATGCGGAACGCAGCCCCGCCCAATTCGGAGTCGCCCAGGCTCAACTCGGCGTCATAGCTGTCGATGATGTCCTTGACCACCGCCAGGCCGATCCCTTGTCCGGGGTGCTGGCGGTCCAGCCGCTCGCCGCGTTCGAGAATGCGCTCGCGCTGGTCAAGCGGCACGCCCGGGCCATCGTCCTCGATCCACAGCGTCAGCTGCCCCGGCGCCTCATGCAGGCGCACCCGCACCTGCCCCAGGCATAGCCGGTAGGCGTTCTCCAGCAGGTTGCCAAGCAGCTCCAGCAAGGCCCCCTGCTCCATCGGCACCCGCGCCTGATCCGCTACCTCGAGGCTGACCAGCACCTGCTTGTCGCGGTACACCTTGGCCAAGGTGCTGCACAGGCTGTCGAGCAGTGGCTTGAGCTCGACCTGGTGGCGCACCAGGCCACTCTTGCGCAGGCTGGCGCGCTGCAACTGGTAGTCGATCTGCTGGCTCATGCGTTCGATCTGGCTCTGCAGCACCCGCGCCTGCTCGCGATCACCGTGCTCCAGGCTCTCGCCCACCCCCTGCAACACGGCCAGTGGGGTCTTCAGGCTGTGGGCCAGGTCATCGAGCGAATCGCGGTAACGCTGGCGTTGCTCGCGCTCGCTGTGCAGCAAGCGGTTGAGCGAGCCGGTCAGGCGCAGCAGCTCGCGCGGGTGTTCGCGGCTCAGGTCGTCACGGGCGCCGCTTTCCACCTCATCCAGCTCGGAACTGAGCCGGCGCAGCGAGCGCAGGCCCCAGGTCAGGCCGGCCCACAGCAGCACCATCAACGCCAGCAACGCCGCGCCAAAACCGAAATAGAGCTTTTCGCGCAGGCCATTGAGGGTGTCCTGGTACTCGCGCAACGGCTGCAGGGCAACGATGCTGAACGCCGCGCTCTTGCCGCCCAGCAGCTTGACCTCGACGTCATAGACGAAGAACTCCTCGCCATCGTCCTGGTGGATGCGCGCGAATTCGTTGCCGCGCCCGTCATAGCGCGGGTGGTAGTTGATGTTGCGGTTGCGCGTGGCCCGCGACTGCCACACCAAGGTGCCCTGGCGGTCGAAGATGTAGCCGAGCAGGCCGGTATAGGGCAGGTTGTAGCGCTCGTCCGGCAGCAGCGCCGGCATCTGCAACTGGCCGTTTTCGATGCGCGCGGCTGAGATCAAGGTGGTCACGTCCGAGGCCAGGCGCTGCTCGATCGACTCCTGCAACGCCAGGCTGAAGGCCTTCTGCAACGCCGGCAGCAGCGCCAGCATGAACAGCAACGCCAGCAGCGCCGCCGCCAGCATCAGGCGCACCCGCAGGGAGCGGATCACCGGCAGCGCTCGGTGAACAGGTAACCCAGGCCACGCACGGTGTCGATCGGCTTGAAGCCATTGTCGCCCTCGAGCTTGCGCCGCAGGCGACCGACCAGCACTTCGATGACGTTGGGGTCGCGCTCCTCGTCATCCGGGTACAGTTGCTCCATCAAGCGGTCCTTGGCTACCACCTGCTGGTGGTGACGCATGAGGTATTCGAGAATGCGGTATTCGTAGGCGGTTAGCGCCAGTGGCTGCTCGTCCAGCGTCGCCTGCTTGCGGTTGAGGTCGAGCACCAGCGGGCCGGCGGCGATGGTCGACTGGGTGAAACCGCTGGAACGGCGGAGCAAGGCGTTCAGGCGCGCCTCCAGCTCTTCGAACTGAAACGGCTTGACCACATAGTCGTCGGCACCAGCGGCCAGGCCTTCGACCTTGTCCTGCCAGTTGCCGCGGGCGGTGAGAATCAGGATGGGGAAAGTCTGCCCGAGGTTGCGCAACTGGCGAATCAGGTCGAGCCCGCTCATGCCCGGCAGGCCCAAGTCGATCACCGCCAGGTCGTGGTTGTACTGTTCGGCCTGGTACAAGGCTTCTTCGGCATTGGCCACCGCCTGCACCACATGGCCGCCTTCGCCGAGGCGGGTATATAGGTGATGCCGCAGCAGCGCCTCATCCTCGACCACCAGCAATTTCATGCAGATCTCCTTAACGTGGATACGCCTGTTCGATTGTCATCGCGGGGCAAGCCCACTCCCACGGGGATACGTGGGAGCGAGCTTGCCCCGCGATGAGGCCAGGACAGGATAACAGCGGCCTCAGAACTTGTAGGTAGCCGCCAGGTAGGTTTGCGCGCTGCTTTTCAGGCGCAGGGTGCCGTCCTTGGGCCCACCATGGGCACCGATTTCGGTGGAAGCGTTGCTGCGTAGGTAACGGTAGCCCAGCTCCACCGCGGTATTGTCGGTAACTTCCTGGATCACCCCGGCCTGCAGGCCAACGGCGTAGCCGTAGTCGGTGTCGCGACGAGCGCCTGGCGAGTCCTGGGTCAGCTTGGTCATGCCCAGGCTGCCACCACCGAACAGCTTGGTGGTATCGCCCACCGGCAGGAACAAGTCGTAGCTGCCGAGCAGGTTTTCCTGGCGCAGCTTGACACCGCCATGATCACCCGAGACGTTGTCGTAGGTCAGGTAGTAGCGGCCCTGGTCGTTGATCTTGCCCAGGCGCGCGCCCCAGGTGCCGTCCTTGCCGATGATGCCGTCGGCATTCAGGCCATTGGTGTTGCTCTGCAGCATGCCGGACTTGCGCACTTTGTCGCTGGTCTGGCCGTAGGTCAGGCTGGCGAAGTTGTCGTCGGCCTGGGCTGCGGTGGTGAGGCCGGCGGCGCAAACGGCCATGGCGGCGATCAGGGTGTTGAGCGTTTTCATGGTTAGGTACTCCAGTTGGATGCGTTGTTTCTGTCTGGGGGCTAGAGTAGGGAGGTCGCCCTGAACCCTGGCTGAACCCGGCCTGAACCCTGGCTGAACGAACCGAACGAGGAGCCTGACCATGCGTACCCTGCTTGCCCTGGCGCTACTGTGCAGCGCCACCCTCGCCCAGGCGGCGGTGCAGACTCGCGAGATCCCCTACCAGGACGCCGACGGCAATCGCCTGGTCGGCTACTACGCCTACGACGACGCCCTCGCGGGCAAACGCCCCGGCATCGTCGTGGTGCATGAGTGGTGGGGCCTGAACGACTACGCCAAGCGCCGTGCCCGCGACCTCGCGGCGCTGGGCTACAACGCCCTGGCCATCGACATGTACGGCGATGGCAAGCACACCGAGCACCCCGCCGACGCCCAGGCGTTCATGGCGGCGGCGATGAAAGACCCGAAAGCGGCGGCGCGGCGCTTCAACGCAGGGCTGGAGCTGCTGAAGATCCAGCCCAACACCAACAAGCACCAGCTGGCGGCCATCGGCTACTGCTTCGGCGGCAAGGTGGTGCTGGACGCGGCGCGCCGCGGTGAAAAGCTCGATGGCGTGGTGAGCTTCCATGGCGCGCTGGTGACCCAGACGCCGGCCAAACCCGAAGTGATCCGGGCGAAGATCCTGGTGGAACACGGCGAGGCCGACAGCATGGTCACCCCGGAGCAGGTGGCGGCGTTCAAGGCGGAGATGGATGCGGCCAAGGCCGACTACAAGTTCGTCGGGATCCCGGGGGCCAAGCATGGGTTTACCAACCCGGATGCGGATCGGTTGGGGCATGGTGGACATGGCGGGCCGGATATCGGCTATGACAAGGCGGCTGACGAAAGCTCCTGGAGGGATATGCAGGCGTTCCTCAAGACGGCGTTGGACTGAGGATTGCCGGGGCCGCCTTGCGGCCCTTTCGCGGCACAAGGCCGCTCCTACAGGAGACCGCCTGCCCTTGTAGGAGCGGTCTTGTGCCGCGAAACGGCTGCAAAGCAGCCCCAAATATCTGCTCCACCACCAGCCAACAGGCTGGCACAATATCGCCCATGAACAGACTCCCCACCTGCTGCGCCCCGCTCCAGCACCACTGGCCCCTGCCCCACCCGGTCCCCGGCGCGGTGCTGGTCAGCTGCGCCTTCGACCCTGCCCACCTGGCAGCCGACGATTTCCAGCGCGCCGGCATCGTTCCGACCGCCAGCCTGCAACGCTCGGTGGCCAAGCGCCAGGCCGAATACCTGGCCGGCCGGGTATGCGCCCGCGAGGCGCTGCGGCGGCTGGATGGTCGTGACTATGTGCCGGCCACCCACGAGGACCGCTCGCCCATCTGGCCGACGGGGATCCATGGTTCGATCACCCATGGCCAGGGCTGGGCGGCAGCCGTGGTGTCGGCCCAGGGCACAGGGCTTGGGTTGGACCAGGAAACCCTGCTGAGCGAAGCGCGCGCCGAACGCCTGGCAGGGGAAATCCTCACCCCCGCCGAGCTCGAACGCCTGGATCGCAGCCAGCAGGCACTGGCTGTGACCCTGACCTTCTCGCTGAAGGAAAGCCTGTTCAAGGCGCTGTACCCCATCACCGGCCAGCGCTTCTATTTTGAGCACGCCGAACTGCTGGGCTGGTCCGCCGACGGCCATGCCCGCCTACGCCTGCTCACCGACCTGTCGAGCGACTGGCGTCACGGCGCCGAGCTGGACGGCCAGTTCTGCGTACAGGGCGGTCATCTGCTGAGCCTGGTCAGCGTTTAATCCCGTGGCTGCTCCCGCGGCCAGCTCAGGCTGAAGCAGGCGCCACCCAGCGTGGTGCTGCGCCCGACCAGCGCTCGGCCGCCGTGCCAGTAGATGATCCGCCGCACGATCGACAGGCCCAGTCCATGCCCTCCCGAGGCGCGGGTGCGGCTGTCGTCCAGGCGCGTGAAGGGGGTGAAGATGCGGTCCCACACCCCTTGCGGAATACCCGGGCCGTCGTCCTCGACGTCGATCCGGCAGCGCTCCTGCCCCAGCTGGTAGCTCAGGCGCACCTCCCCCTCGGCATGGCGCATGGCGTTGCGCACCAGGTTCTGCAAGGCTCGGTGCAGGTAGCGCGGCTCGGCTTCGACCCAGGCGCCGCCGTCCAGGCCGTGGCACTCCCCCCGCAGCACGCGCACCTCGGCGCGCAACGGCGCCAGCTCGTCGATCACCCGCGCCAGCAAGGCGTCCAGGTCCACGGCCTGGAAGTTCAACGCCGGCGCGCCCTGCTCCAGGCGCGCGTAGGTGAGCATCTCGTCGACCAGCTTGTCCAGGTCCTGGATATCGCCGTCCATGCCCGCCAGGTGCTTGGCCCGGGCCTCGTCGCTGCCGGCGCTCTCGATCATCTCCAGGCCGAAGCGCAGCCGCGCCACCGGGGTGCGCAGCTCGTGGGACACCGCCCGCACCAGCTCGCGCTGCATGGTCAGCGAGCGTTGCAGGTGCTCGGCCATACCGTTGAAGGCCTCGGCCAGACGCCCTACCGAGTCGGCGTCGCCGGCTGGCACCCTGGTGTCGAGGCTGCCCTGGGCGATGCGCGTGGCCGCCACTTCCAAGCCCGACACCCGGCGCTCCAGTTGGCGCACCAGCAGGTAGACCACCAGGCCGATCAGGCACAAGCCGAGAAAGGCGATCAGGATCAGCAACTGCGGCGGATAGGGGTTGAGCTGGTACAACGGGCCGATCTCCAGCACCCAGGGCGACCCGGGCAACCCCGAGAACACGCGGATCGAGTCGCCATCGCGGCCCAGGGCCATGACCGTGTCCCCCTCCTCCACCCGCCGCCGCTGGTCGTCATCCAACCCGGCGCGCTCGATACGTTGCAAGGCGACGGCGAAACCAAAGCCTTTCTCCTGGCGTATTTGCGCCAGTCGATTCTGCTGCTCGGTCACCGGATAACGCACCAGTTCATCGGCCAGCAGGTAGAGGGTGGCGCGGGCCAACTGCTCGCTGATCTGCTTGACCTCGGCCACCAGCAGCAGGTCTTCGTGACCGATCCGGCGCAGCACCCGGGCGGCATGCGGGCCGGTCTTCTCCACCACCACCAGGTCACGGTACAGGCGCGCCCGCTGCCCACCGTCGAGGGTAAAGGCCGACAGCGGCTGCAGGTCCAGCGGCACGCCGAGCAGGCGCTCCCAGATCACCAGCGAACGGGTGCGCTCCACCGCGTTCTGCTGCGCCAGGTTGTCGGCCATCAGGCTGAAGGTGCCCTGGGCCAGGCGCTCGCGGTGCTGGCCGGCGCGGATCTCGTTGAGCAGGTGCAGGCTGAGCACACCGAGCACGGCCACCAGCACCAGCACCGCGAGCATGCCGCCATAGATACGCAGGAAGATCGAGTTCATGGCACCTCGCCGACGAACAGGTAGCCCTTGCTGCGCAGGGTCTTGATCAGCCGCGGGGTGATCGGGTCGTCGCCGATCTTGGGGCGGATCTTGGAGATGCGCACATCGATGGAGCGGTCCTGGCCGTCGTAGCCGACGCCGCGCAGCGAGGTGAAGATCTCCTCGCGCGACAGCACCCGCCCAGCGTTGCTGGCCAGCAGCCAGAGCAGGTCGAATTCGGCGCCGGTCAGCTCGATCAACTGGCCGTTCAGGCGCGCCTCGCGTTGGCGACTGTCTATATGCAGCGGGCCGAAGCTCAGATCCGAGCGACGTTCCGGGGCCTCGCTGCGGCGCAGCAGGGCATTGATGCGCGCCAGCAGCAAGCGCGGACGCACCGGCTTGCACACATAGTCGTCGGCGCCCAGGTCCAGGCCCTGGACCTGGTCGAGCTCATCGCTGCGGGCGGTGAGCATGAGGATCGGCCCGGGGTACTGGCCACGTACCCGGCGGCAGATGCTCAGGCCGTCTTCGCCGGGCAGCATCAGGTCGAGGATCACCAGGTCTGGCTGGCTGTCGATGATACGCCGCGCGGCGCGGCCACCGTCGCCCTCCACCGCCACTTCGAAGCCGTTGACCTGGAGGTATTCGGCAGTCAGTTCGGCCAGGCGCTGGTCGTCCTCGACGATCAGGATGCGGTTGATTGGCTGATCCATGGCCTCCCCTTCTTCTGGTTATTGTCTGGCCTTGCGTTGTCCGTGCCGGCCTTTGATTGCAGCGCTAATCCGCCTTCACCAAAGCGCAACATCAGCCCCGGATACTACGTCCCGCCCCCACCCCTGCCAACCACCGCAAACAGCCCTCGACTGAACCGTTTTTTGTGATAGGGTGCGCGCCCTAAAAAATCTTCGCGGCGGCGTAGCACAGGCAAAAAATAGTGCAAACCACTTGGGACAAGGCCTACAGCGAATACCCACGGATGACTCACAAAGTACCCACAAGTTATCCACAGGCGCCGACCTTGCAAAGCCCCCTGGACCGCATTATCTTGTATCCCTATCGCAGCGAACCACTAGATATTGGGTTTTGCGCAAAATCACAAACACAAGTCAACAGGCAAATTCAAGCGAATTTTCTGTCTGAACTTAAGGTGATTTCAACAGCCAAACCGCTCCTGCGGAGGGCGACCGAGGCAAGCCGCAGACGGCCTTGTTCGGGTATGAGTGTTGCAGGCAAGGCCCGCACTCATCAGCAACAGATTTTGGGTACGCCCAGAACCTTTGACTTCGGCCAGGGAGCGGCAGGTTACTGCCCCTAATTCCTGAGTCTGTCCCGAAGTCGGTAAGCCCGAGCGGGCGGATGCGTGTGCTTCACGCGCATCCCCGCCCGGGCCATCGAGCAAGTGGACGGAACGGTGGCGCCCGACAACGGCGCCTGAACAAACTAGAAACTGTGGAGACACCCACCCATGCAAACCGACACAACTCGCGAGAACCCGCAGGCCAAGGCGCCTCAGGCCGCCGATTCGAACCAGGATCTGGCCGCCACCGCCCCTGGTCAACTGCGCGTGATCAAGCGTAACGGCACTGTCGTCCCCTACACCGACGACAAGATCACCGTTGCCATCACCAAGGCGTTCCTCGCAGTTGAAGGCGGCACCGCCGCCGCCTCGTCGCGCATCCACGACACCGTCGCGCGCCTGACCGAGCAGGTCACCGCCACGTTCAAGCGTCGCATGCCATCGGGTGGCACCATCCACATCGAAGAAATCCAGGACCAGGTCGAACTGGCCCTGATGCGCGCCGGCGAGCAGAAAGTCGCCCGCGACTACGTGATCTACCGCGACCAGCGTGCCAAGGAGCGTGCTACCCGCTCCAACGCCGACAGCGTGGTCGAGCCGCACCCAAGCATCCGCATCACCCTGGCCGACGGCAGCCTGGCGCCGCTGGACATGGCGCGCCTGAACACCATCATCAGCGAAGCCTGCGAAGGCCTGGCCGAAGTCGATGGCGAGCTGATCCAGCGCGAAACCCTGAAGAACCTGTACGACGGCGTCGCCCTGAAGGACGTCAACACCGCCCTGGTGATGACCGCCCGTACCCTGGTCGAGCGCGAGCCGAACTACTCGTTCGTCACCGCCCGCCTGCTGATGGACACCCTGCGCGCCGAAGGCCTGGGCTTCCTGAACGTCGCCGACAGCGCCACCCACCACGAGATGGCCGACCTGTACGCCAAGGCCCTGCCGGCCTACGTCGAGAAAGGCGTCGAGTTCGAACTGCTCGACCCGGCGCTCAAAGGCTACGACCTGGAGCGCATGGGCAAGGCGATCAACCACGAGCGCGACCAGCAGTTCACCTACCTGGGCCTGCAGACCCTGTACGACCGCTACTTCATCCACAAGGATGGCGTGCGCTTCGAGCTGCCGCAGGTATTCTTCATGCGCGTGGCCATGGGCCTGGCGCTGGAAGAGAAAGACAAAGAAGCCCGTGCGATCGAGTTCTACAACCTGTTGTCGTCCTTCGACTACATGGCCTCGACCCCGACCCTGTTCAACGCCGGTACCCTGCGCCCGCAGCTGTCGAGCTGCTACCTGACCACCGTGCCGGACGACCTGTCGGGCATCTACCACGCGATCCACGACAACGCCATGCTGTCGAAATTCGCCGGTGGCCTGGGCAACGACTGGACCCCGGTGCGCGCCCTGGGCTCGTACATCAAGGGCACCAACGGCAAATCGCAAGGCGTCGTGCCGTTCCTGAAAGTGGTCAACGACACCGCCGTGGCCGTGAACCAGGGTGGCAAGCGCAAGGGCGCGGTATGTGCCTACCTGGAAACCTGGCACCTCGACATCGAAGAATTCATCGAGCTGCGCAAGAACACCGGTGATGACCGTCGTCGTACCCACGACATGAACACCGCCAACTGGATCCCTGACCTGTTCATGAAGCGCGTCTTCGATGACGGCAAGTGGACCCTGTTCTCGCCAAGCGAAGTGCCTGATCTGCACGACCTGACCGGCAAGGCCTTCGAAGAGCGCTACGAGTACTACGAAGCCCTGACCGAGTACAACAAGATCAAGGTGTTCAAGACCATCCAGGCCAAAGACCTGTGGCGCAAGATGCTGTCGATGCTGTTCGAGACCGGCCACCCATGGCTGACCTTCAAGGACCCGTGCAACCTGCGCAGCCCGCAGCAGCACGTGGGCGTGGTCCACAGCTCGAACCTGTGCACCGAGATCACCCTGAACACCAACAAGGACGAGATCGCGGTCTGCAACCTGGGCTCGATCAACCTGCCGAACCACATTGTCGATGGCAAGCTGGACACCGCCAAGCTGCAACGCACCGTGAACACCGCCGTGCGCATGCTCGACAACGTGATCGACATCAACTACTACTCGGTGCCGCAAGCGCGTAACTCGAACTTCAAGCACCGCCCTGTCGGCTTAGGGATCATGGGCTTCCAGGACGCGCTGTACCTGCAGCACATCCCGTACGGCTCCGATGCTGCCGTCGAGTTCGCCGACAAGTCGATGGAAGCGGTCAGCTACTACGCGATCCAAGCTTCCTGCGACCTGGCCGACGAGCGCGGCGCCTACGAGACCTTCCAGGGTTCGCTGTGGTCCAAGGGCATCCTGCCGCTGGATTCGCAACAGATCCTGATCGAGGCCCGTGGCCAGAAGTACATCGACGTCGACCTGACCGAAAGCCTGGACTGGGCACCGGTGCGCGAGCGTGTACAAAAAGGTATTCGTAACTCGAACATCATGGCCATCGCGCCGACCGCGACCATCGCCAACATCACCGGCGTATCGCAGTCCATCGAGCCGACCTACCAGAACCTGTACGTGAAATCGAACCTGTCGGGCGAGTTCACCGTGATCAACCCGTACCTGGTCCGCGACCTCAAGGCCCGTGGCCTGTGGGACTCGGTGATGATCAACGACCTGAAGTACTACGACGGTTCCGTGCAGCAGATCGAGCGTATCCCGCAAGAGCTCAAAGACCTGTACGCCACCGCGTTCGAAGTCGAGACCAAGTGGATCGTCGATGCCGCCTCGCGTCGCCAGAAGTGGATCGACCAGGCCCAGTCGCTGAACCTGTACATCGCCGGCGCTTCGGGCAAGAAGCTCGACGTGACCTACCGCATGGCCTGGTACCGTGGTCTGAAGACCACCTACTACCTCCGTGCCCTGGCCGCGACCAGCACCGAGAAGTCGACCATCAACACCGGCAAGCTCAACGCCGTGTCGAGCGGCGGCGACAGCGCCCCGGTCCAGGCCGCGGGCCCAGCCCCGGTACCGAAGGCCTGCGCCATCGACGAGCCGGATTGCGAAGCCTGCCAATAAGGGCTGCGCAGAGGCTACCCGCGGGTAGCCTCTTTTCTGCGCCACGGCGCAGAACCCTGTGGGAGCTGGCTTGCCAGCGATGAGGCCTGCACCGCCAGCACCTCCCCACAGCCAGACATAACAAGCCGGGGCCCAACGCCCCGGTCAGCCCTCCCCCGGGCATTCCAGATTTGCGTGCACCGCACCGCAACCAAGATCCACCGGCCATACTCATTGATGGCCCTCAAGCAGGAGATCTCACCATGCTGAGCTGGGACGAATTCGACAAAGAAGACGGCGAAGTCGCCGCCAAGGGCAACACCCCCGCGCAAGCCGCAGCCGCCACCACCCTCGACAAGCTCGACAGCGCCGGCGGTGCCGCCGCCCTGGAAGCCCGCGCCGCCACCGCCGCTGACTCCGACGCCGTAAAGCGCGCCAAGGCTGCCCTGGACGCCCTGGACATCGCCGAAGGCCTGGCCGAGCTGGAAGGCTCCTCGGCCCGCGTCGCCGTTGACGAAAAGCGCATGATCAACTGCCGCGCCGACCTCAACCAGCTGGTCCCGTTCAAGTACGACTGGGCCTGGCAGAAGTACCTCGACGGCTGCGCCAACCACTGGATGCCGCAAGAGGTCAACATGACCGCCGACATCGCCCTGTGGAAGAGCATGGACGGCCTGACCGAAGACGAACGCCGCATCGTGATGCGCAACCTCGGCTTCTTCTCCACCGCCGACTCCCTGGTTGCCAACAACCTGGCCCTGGCCGTGTACCGCCTGATCACCAACCCCGAGTGCCGCCAGTACATCCTGCGCCAGGCCTTCGAAGAGGCGATCCACACCCACGCCTACCAGTACTGCATCGAGTCGCTGGGCATGGATGAAGGCGAGATCTTCAACATGTACCACGAGATCCCATCGGTCGCGAAGAAAGCCGCCTGGGGCCTGAAGTACACCCGCGCCATCTCGGACCCGGAGTTCAACACCGGCACCGTCGAAACCGACAAAGAGCTGCTGCGCAACCTGATCGCCTACTACTGCGTACTGGAAGGCATCTTCTTCTACTGCGGCTTCACCCAGATCCTGTCGATGGGCCGCCGCAACAAGATGACCGGCGTCGCCGAGCAGTTCCAGTACATCCTGCGTGACGAGTCCATGCACCTGAACTTCGGCATCGACGTGATCAACCAGATCAAGATCGAGAACCCGCACCTGTGGGATGCCGCGATGAAGGAAGAGGCTACCCAGATGATTCTGCAGGGTACTCAGCTTGAGATCGAATACGCCCGTGACACCATGCCACGCGGCGTACTGGGCATGAACGCGGCGATGATGGAGGATTACCTCAAGTTCATTGCCAACCGTCGCCTGACCCAGATTGGTCTGAAGGAAGAGTATCCGGGGACTACCAACCCGTTCCCATGGATGAGCGAGATCATGGACTTGAAGAAGGAGAAGAACTTCTTTGAGACTCGGGTGATTGAGTATCAGACTGGTGGTGCTCTGAGCTGGGACTAATAGTCCATCGATCCAGAAAGGCTGCCTTCGGGCAGCCTTTTTTATGGCTTTGAATTCAGCGTTTTCAAGTGTTTGCGTGAGGGCCGACAGGTGTTCGACATGGTTTTTGTAGCGCCTATCAGATCGAGCGCCGCGCGGGCGGCGCTCGATCTGATAGGCGCCAAAAGGCTTTCGGCGAACACTTGGTGGCCCTCACGCTATAGCACTCAAAATACCCCTCAAACATCTGATATCAAATCAAGAAACACCCTACAGATTTGCCTCTATTTAACCCCAGCAAACCACGCTAGTTTCTCCAAGCGCTAAGAACGCTCACGCAGCGGAATCCCGTTCCCGTTAGAAACGGCTCTCCTGATTTTGGAAGGCCAATTATGGACAACCACTACTCCTCCACCCTCTTCACCCGCCACAACCGCCCCCTCCACACCCTCTGGCTCGAATCCCAAGCCTGGTTCTGCGCCCTCGAACTCGGTCGGATGGCCGGGCACTTCTTCGGCGAACCCAGCATCCGCAAGCTCGACCCGGATCAGCATCGCAGCGTGCAGTGGCTGCGCTACGGCCGCTACAGCGACACCGTCATGGTCAGCGAGTCCGGGGCCTATACCCTGCTGGCCCATCATCACATTCCGGAAAACAGAGACCTTCGCCACTGGCTGACCCATGAGGTGGTGGCGGTGCTGCGCGATAGGCAGGACTCGGCGCTGGAAGACCTGCCGCGCCTGGGCAGGATGTGCTGGCCGGGTGGGCATACAGCGAGTTTGTTGTATTGGCAAAGTGAGCCTTGGATACGGATGCGGAATATGCCAATGATGATGGCGGCGGAGGTGCCCGTGGTTGTACCCGAGCGGCGCAAGCTGAGCTGGAAGGAATGTGCACAGCGGGCATTGCGGTTGCACGGGGTTGGAGATTGAAGAATTGTGGGGCCGCTCTGCGGCCCTTCGCGGGTAAACCCGCTCCCACAAAGCACTCATGGCAGAAGAAGGGCTTGCCCTCGCCACAAAGGGCATCGATGTGCCGGACTGGAACATGCCAGTCACGTGGTCGAAGGCAAGACCGCTGATGAATTTAGCGCGGATCATGAGTATTGCAGCATCGAAGGCATGCGCCATTGTCACGACTCGATGCAGAGCGATGCGCTCGTAGTAGCTTGTACCAAGAAGACACCTCGCGCCCCTGTTTGGTAATGCCAGGCAGCGCTACAATGGCACACATCGCGTCTTCGCACCTGACTGGCCCAGGAGACCCCATGGCAACCGTTCAGAAAAAACAGCTCAGCGACGCAACACTCGAAAATCTGGAAAGCCAGATTCCAGAAATGGCAGCGGCTGCGACGCGTCTTGCCTACTACCGCGCCGTCGCAGCAGGGCACACCGTGGTTACCGTCGAGCAGGATCGAATCGTAGCAACCCACGCTGACGGGCAGGTTGAGGTGTTGGTCGAGCCCAGGCCGCGCCGCAAGGTCCAAAAAGGTCAGGTCCTTACCGTTCGCAAGATCGATGGGCGCGCCTAAGCTGCGGGTTTTTGCCGGGCCCAACGGCTCCGGCAAAAGCACCATCAAGGACCAGATCCCGGCAGGCCTGATAAATACCTACATCAATGCAGATGACTTGGAAAAAGCTGCACGTGCAACCGGCTTTATCAATCTGGCCGAATTCAATATCAACCCGTCCCTCCAGAAGCTGACGACCTTCCTGGCTGATCACACCTGCTCACAATGGACTTAGTGAGCAACCTCCAACGGCATCCGGTACTCGATCACCCCCGGCTTCTCGGCAATCCAGTCATACAACCGCTGCGCAGTCTTGTTGGTCTGCTGGGTATGCCAGTACAACCGGTCACACCGCTGCTGCCGGGCCTGGCCCTGGACGAACTCGATCAGCCGCTTGCCGATCATCCTCCCCCGCGCACTCGGCGACACGAACAGGTCTTCCAGGTAACAGAAATCATTGCGCCCCCAGGTCGAGCGGTGGAACACATAGTGAACGAAGCCGAAGATTTGCTCGCCGTCCGTGGCCACGGCGCAATGCATGGGCTCGGCCGGGTCGAAGAAGCGCGCCCAGGTACGCTCGGTGATGGTTGGGCCCAAGTCCACTTGGTAGAAGGCCTGGTATTGCGCCCAGTAGTCGGACCATGGCTGCAGGTCGGTTTGCTTCACTTCGCGTACGAAAACGGGCAGTTGGGTGGTGGTCATTGTTCAAACCCCTTTTGGACAACACAGCTGAATGAGTGAGGGGGCCGGCCTGCCCGTAGCGCTTGCCTTCCTTGGTGATTGCTTGCGGACCTGGGTTTTATAGCGGATAAATGGCTGGTTTATACCTGCCAATTATTCGGTAGCTACCAGACCATTTTCAGGGGCGCGATCCGTCCCAGGATAGGCAGGCACCTTTCAAATCCACGCGCCAAGGACCAGGCCAATGTTCAAACACGCCCAGCTGGAATCGGTAAAAGCCTGGCTAACGGATCCCTCCCATGGCGCACTGGCGCGGCATGTGCGCATCCAGCGGGCCATCCGCCAGTTGATCCTTGAGGGTGCCCTGCCGGTCGGCAAGCCACTGCCGGCGTCGCGGTCGCTGGCCAGTTCGCTGGGCGTCTCGCGGGATACCGTGGAGTCGGCCTACAGCCAGTTGCACGCCGAGGGCTTTATCGAGCGACGCGTGGGCAGCGGCAGCTTCGTGTCGCAACGAGCCCGCTGCCTGCCGTCGCGCAAGCGCCAGCGACCAGCACACAGCGAAGCCCCGGTGCAGTTGAGCCGCCGCGGTGAAGCGCTATTGCACAGCGGTGGCGTCCACAACTTCCAGTCGCCCCGCCCCTTCGCCCCGGGCGTGGCCGAAACCCGGCATTTCCCCCTGGCCGTCTGGGAGAAGCTGGAGCGGCAGGTATACAAGGAATACGGCACCCGTGCCCTGGAACACAGCGAGCCACAGGGTATGCTCACCTTGCGCAGTGCAATCGCCGACTACCTCAACCTCGAGCGCGGCGCGCAGGCATCCGCTGACCGCATCCTGATCCTCACCAGCTCGCAGCAGGCCCTGGGCTTGTGCGCCCAGGTACTCATGGACGCAGGCGACCGGGTACTGGTCGAGGACCCGCTGTACCAAGGCACCCGCAAGGCCATCAGCGCCGCCGGGCTGCAAGGCGTGCCGGTGCCGGTGGACGCGCACGGCCTGCAGGTGGACGGCATGGCCCAGCTAGCGCCGGATGCCCGGGCGCTGTTCCTCACGCCTTCGCACCAATACCCGACCGGCGCCACCCTGTCGCTGGACCGACGCCTGCGTGCCATCGAATGGGCGCGCCAGCAGCAAGCGTGGATTATCGAGGACGACTACGACAGCGAGTTCCACTACGCCGGCCGCCCCACCGCCTGCGTGCAGGGCCTGGATTCGCATGCGCGCACGCTGTACATCGGCACCTTCACCAAGTCGCTGGGCGCCGGGCTGCGCATCGGCTACCTGCTGCTGCCGCCCCAACTCGTCGCGCCAATGACCGCCGCGCGAACGCTGCAGGATGGCCACAACGCATCCATCGCCCAGCTGACCCTGGCCCGGTTCATGGAAGACGGGCACTTCAACGCCCATGTACGGGCTATGCGCAGCCTCTATGCCGAGCGACGCGACGTACTGGCGGACCTGGTACAGCGGCACCTGGGGGCGTTCCTGCGCCCGCAAGTGCCGGTGGGTGGGCTGCAGATGCCTTGCCACTTCGTTCAGGACTTGGCGGAAGACGCAGTGGTCAGGGCGGCACGTGGAGCGGGGATTGATCTGTTGGGGCTGGGCAGTTTGCACGCGGTGCCGAGGAACGATGCCGGCTTGCTGATGGGGTTTGCGGCACTGACGCCCGCTGAGATGAGGGAGGCGGTGATGAAACTGGAGAAGGTGCTGGCAGGTTTGGTCACTTCGGGACGTTCGATTCGGTAGCCAGTTCTGCGCGAAACGAAATGTGGTAAACCAAACGCTGAAAACCGCCGCGAAAACCAGGATCGGACAACGCCTATAATTCTTGGCAAAAACCCTTAAATACACACTTAAAGCCTATAAATTTAGGCTTTATTAAGTAGCGAATTATCCTTTCAAGCGCACTATACAAAGCCTAGAATCATAGGCATTCAGGTCAATAACGGCGTTTTAAGCATAGGATCACAGGCGTTATGAAAGCCATATCAATGACTGACGACGCTATCGCCAACGAGATCGGCCAACGCATTGAGGCTATCCGCCTGAAGCGTAATATTGGCCAGGACATCGTCGCCCATGAAGCCGGGATTTCCCGGGAGACCTACCGCAAGCTCACGGCAGGCAAAGGCACCCTGGTGAACGTGATTGCCGTCTTGCGAGTGCTGGGAGAGCTTGATCGTCTCGCCTCGCTCATCGAGGACGTCAGGACCAGCCCCGTGCAACTGGCAAAAATGCAGGGCAAGCAGCGGATGCGGGCGAGAGTCACACGGGCTACACCGCCGGCGCCTGAACACGGAATCAGGACGCCTATCGGCAAGCCCACGCTCATTGGTGGCCCGAAACCCGACAAGGATGACAGCTGGTGATTGCACGGATCTATCTCTGGGATGTGTATGTAGGCGCGCTCAACTGGAACACGCAGACCCAGACCGGGGAGTTCGAATACACCCCCGAGTTCGTCAGGACGGGCCTTGAGATCTCGCCGGTTCATATGCCGTTGCGCCAGGACTACACCTACGTGTTCCAGGGGCTGGACCGCGAAACCTTCAAGGGCCTGCCCTCGATCCTCGCCGACTCCCTGCCCGATGATTTCGGCAACGCGCTGATCGATGCCTGGCTGGCCCAGCAGGGGCGTGACAAGGCAACGTTTACCCCGGTCGAACGCCTGCTTTACCAGGGCAAGCGCGGCATGGGCGCTCTGGAATATCGTCCGGCGATGGCCACCGAGCGGGACAAGGGGGAGAGCATCCATATCGATGCACTGGTGCGCCTGGCCAGCGAGGTGTTGTCCGAACGCGAGTCGATCGCCGAGCGCCTGGATGCCAAGGACCCATCGCTGGACGACAGCGCCCTGCAGCACCTCATCCAGATCGGTACCAGCGCGGGCGGCGCCCGGGCCAAGGCGGTGATCGCCATGAATGCCGAAGGCGAGATCCGTTCGGGCCAGGTCACCGCGCCGCCGGGCTTCGAGTACTGGTTGCTCAAGTTCGACGTAGCCAAGGATTCGACCGTGCTGGCTGACTCGCAAGGCTACGGGCGCATCGAGTACGCCTACCACCTCATGGCCAAGGCGGCCGGCATCACCATGACCGAGTGCCGATTGCTGGAGGAAGGTGGACGCGCTCACTTCATGACCCGGCGCTTCGACCGCACGACCGAAGGTGAAAAGATCCACGTCGCCACCTTGTGCGCACTCGACCACGCCGACTTCCGCAAGCCTGGCCAATACTCCTATGCCGAGGCCTTCGGGGTGATGCGCGCGCTGCGGATTTCCCGCGACGGCGCCGAACAGTTCTACCGCCGCATGGTGTTCAACCTGGTGGCACGTAACCAGGACGACCACACCAAGAACACGGCCTTCATGATGGACACCGACGGCACCTGGTACCTCACGCCGGCGTATGACGTGTCCTATTCCTACCTGCCTGGCAGCTTCTGGGTCGATAGCCACCAGATGACCGTCAACGGCAAACGCGACGACTTCACCCTCGACGATTTGTTGAGCGTGGCCAGCCAGGTTCGGGGGATGGATGCACGAGGGATCATCAAGGAGGTCTGTGAAGCCGTCGCACAGTGGCCGCGTTTTGCCAGAGAGGCTGGTGTGCCCGCCGCCGCCAGTAAGCGTATCGGCGAAGTTCATCGCCTGTACCTTGGAGAGGGGCTGTGAACGAAGATCGTCTGCGATCCCTTAAGACATGAAGCAGGTAGGCTCGCCCACGCCACAAATCGGCATCTAAAGTGCCAGACAGGAAATCCTGTCGAACGTGGTCATGGGCGAGTTAATGATTAAGCGTAGCGCGGATTTCCATCGCTGCAAACGCAGGACCGAGTGCCGCTCCTCGCTAGCCGCCAGAGCTGTATTGAAAAACCCTGCCCCCCTGTATCTATTGCAGACTCGCCCTTCCCTCCACCATCCCTTCCACACTCCCCCGGATGGCTGAAGGAACCCGCATCATGGCTGCCCTGCTGCTGCAAATGTCCCCCATAGGCCTGGTGATCGCCCTGATCCTGCTGCTGCGCCGTCCGCCCGTACAGGCCGCGCTGGCCGGCGTGGCCGGTGTCTTGCTGCTGTGGGGCCTGGGCGCCGCGCAGCCGCTGTCGACGGAGGTGTCCGGCGCGATCCTGCAAGACACGCTGATCCTGTTCCTCAGTACCGCCTGTGTGATCGTCCCGGGCCTGGCCTTCGTCATCCTGGTCGAGCGGGCCGGCGCGCCGCAGGCGATTGGCGCCTGGGTGCGCGAGCTGGGCTGGACGCCGCCGATGCAGGTGATCTTCATCGTGCTGGGCCTGGCGCCGCTGCTGGAGGCGATGACCGGGTTCGGGGTGTCGCTGATCGCTACCGTGCCGCTGTTGATGGGGCTGTTCTCGCGCCAGGTGGGCATGAAGATGGCGTTGGCCGGCATGGTGGTGATGCCTTGGGGCACGCTCGGGCTGGCGACGGTAATCGGCGCGTTGCTGGCGCATGTGCCAGCGCAGGAGCTGGGCAGCCATTCGGCATTGATGAGCGCTCCGGTGTTCCTCTGCCTGGCCGCCGTGGCGTTGGGCCTGGCGGGTGTTCGCAGTGTACGGGCATGGCTCGGGCTGGGATTGATCTCGCTGCTGTTCAGCACAGTGCTGTATGCGGTCAACCGCTGGATCGGGCCGGAGGCCTCGGGTGTGCTGGCCGGGCTGGCGGTGGCCGCGGTCGGCCTGGGTATCTCCTGGGCGCGGCGCGGGGCACTGGTGCGCTGGCCGCAGGCCGCGTGGCCTTACCTGGCCCTGTTGGCGGTGATCATCGCGTCGCGGGCGTTGTTCCTGTCGTCGGGCTGGGACGGGCTGTGGGTGGTGCACGGCGCCAATGTGTCGTGGAAGCCGCTGGCTTCGCCGGGGCTGGCCTTGCTGCTGGTGGTGCTGATGATGGCCGGCCGCCAGGGCGCGGGCTTCCCGTGGCAGGCGCTGGTCACTCGGGCACGGTTCCCGGTGGCGACGATCTTCCTGTTCCTGCTGCTGTCCCAGGTGATGGTCAAGGCCGGCTTCCTGGTCGAGGCACAGCGGGCGTTGCAGGCGCTGTCCGGGGTGTCGCTGGCATCGACGGTGTCGCTGCTGGCGGGGTTGGCCGGCTATGTCACAGGCTCCAATGTCGGCGGCAACACCCTGGTGATGCCCTCCATCGCGGCGCTGTCCACGGTCCACGGCCCGTGGCTGGCGGCGATGGTCAACAGCGCCGCCGGGCATGGCGCGCTGGGCTCGCTGTCGATCCTGTCGCTGATCATCGGGCTGGCCGGGGCCAACCGCGAGGAAGAGCACGGGCTGATCCGCTTCGGCTTCGCCCTGGTGCTGTTGAACATCGTCATCGTGGCTGCAACCGGCGTGGTTTTGCTCTACCTTTGCGGAGCCCCCGCCTGACACGACACACGGCCCCCATGGACAGCACCCCCAAGCCCGACAAACGCTGGCACACCGTAAACACCTGGCTGCTGCGCCAGATCGACAGCGGCGAATGGCCCACCGGCACGCAACTGCCCTCGGTGCGCGAGCTGGCTCGGCTGTTCGACAGCAGCCTGGCCACGGTGCAGCGGGCCCTGGCGGAGCTGGAGGCCAATGCCTATGTGCAGGCCACGCCACGAGTGGGCTATTTCGTCGCCAAGGGCGCGGCCCAGGTGCAGGGCTTTGACCTGGCCAGTGTCAGCGTCAACGTCAACCACGCGGTGGTCGCCATGCTCGCCCAGGCCGCCAGCAACGGCGGGTTGTCGTTGAGCTCGGCGGTGCTGCATGACGAACTTACGCCCCAGGTGCTGCTGAACAAATGCCTGACCACCCTGGCCAGCAAGGCCGATCAGCCGCTGGCCGGCTTGATCGCCCCGCCTGGCCTGGCCTCGCTGCGCCGACGTATCGCCGGGCTGATGCTGCAGCGCGGCGTGGCCTGCGGCCCGGATGAAATCCTGGTGACCTCGGGCGACACCGTGGCCCTGGAGCTTGCACTCGAAGCGGTGGCCCGGCCGGGCGCTACGGTGGCCATCGAGACCCCCACCTACTACGGCATCCTGCAGACCATCGAACGCCTGGGGATGCGCGCCCTGCCCATGCGTACCCACGCAGGCAGCGGCATGGACCTCGACCACCTGGCATGGGCGCTGAAACGCAAGAAGGTCGATGTGGTCTTCCTCAACCCGACGCTGCAGAACCCTCGCGGCTTCATCATGCCCGACGCGGCGCGGGCCGAGCTTTCGCGCCTGGCGCAGGCGGCGGATGTGCCGATCATCGAGGACGATATCTTCTTCGACCTGGTGGACGAGGCGCAGCGCCCGAAGGCGATCAAGCACTACGACGCGACCGGGCAGACGATCTACTGCTCGTCGTTCTCCAAGACCGTGGCGCCGGGCTACCGGGTGGGCTGGTGCGTGGCCGGGCGTTATCGGGACGCGATCCTGGCCCAGCTGTTCTCGCGTAACCTGGCGGTGTCGAGCCTGGCCCAGCGGGTGCTGGACGAGTTCATCGCGCGCGGGTACATGGAGGCGCACTGCGCGAAGCTGCGTGGGCGGCTGGCGGCGCAGGCCGAGGTGATGGAAACGCTGGTGCGCTCGGAGTTTGCGCCGGGGACGCGGTATGTAGCGCCCGATGGAGGATTCATCCACTGGCTCGAATTGCCGGAAGGGACGGATATGGCGGCGCTGCGAGGGCTTGCCGCCGAGCGCGGATGCAAGGTGGGCGACAGCGGGATGTTCTTTGCCGATGGGGACTGTGGCACGGGGCTGCGGGTGTGCCTTGGGCGGGTGATTACGCCGGAGGTGATGGGCGGTTTGAGAACGCTGGCGGAATGCGCACAGCAGGCGGGACAAGGCTGATATCAGTCAGTTTACGTCAATGGGGCTGCTACGCAGCCCATCGCCGGCAAGCCGGCTCCTACAGGCACCGCGCAATTCCTCAAGCCTGCACATTACCTGTAGGAGCCGGCTTGCCGGCGATGGGCCGCAAAGCGGCCCCTGTCACGTTATCTGACTGACATTATCGAGTCAGCTCAGGTGCGCATGGCTGCGCAGATGCTCGGCCAGCATGTCGATGAAAGTGCGCACCTTGGTCGAGCCGTACTTGCTCTCGCGATGCAGGATATGGATCGGCCAGGGCGCCTCCTCGTACTCGGCCAGGATCACCTGCAAGCGCCCCGCCGCGACCTCATCCGCCACCTGGTACGACAGCAGCCGGGCGATCCCCAGCCCGGCACTGGCCGCGGCGATGGCGGCGTCGTTGCTGGTCACGGTCAGGCGCGGCTTCATGCGGATCAGCGTCGGATCGTCGATGGCGCCGAAACGCCAGTCGGTGCGAGGTGACAGCGTCCCGGCGGCAATGACCTCGTGCTTCTGCAACTCCGAGGGATGCCGCGGCGTGCCATGACGCTCCAGGTATTCGGGCGAGGCGCACAGCAGCCGGCGCATCTTGCCCACCCGCAGCGCCTTCAGGCCCGAGTCGGGCAACTGGCCGATGCGTACGGCCACGTCCATGCCCTCCTCCACCAGGTTCACCACGCGGTCGAGGAAGAACGCCGAGACGTCCACCTCGGGGTACTGCTGCAGGTAGCGCACGATGCAGGGCATGACGAACTTCTTGCCGAACAGGATCGGCGCGGTCACCGCCAGGTCGCCCTTGGGCGCGGCATTGATGCCGGCGGCGGCTTCGTTGGCTTCGATAATGCTGGCGAGGATATGCCGGGTGTCTTCCAGATAGCGCCCGCCGGCCTCGGTCAGGCGCACGCTGCGGGTGGTGCGCTGCAGCAGCTTGACCCCGAGCTGCTCCTCCAGGGCGCTGACAGCGCGAGTCACCGCCGCTGGCGAGATGGCCAGGCGGCGGGCGGCGGCGGCGAAGCTTTCCAGCTCGCCGACGGCCACGAACACTTTCATCAGGTGGATCTGGTCCATGCCGCGCCCCACGCGTTGTCGTGGCGCGATTATCCCTGTGCGCACGCTAGAGCTCCAGCACCACAGCTTGCGTGCCGTCCTCGGCCTGGGCCGGAATCGCGCAGCAGATCAGCACGCTACCAGCTTCGGGCAGTTCGGCGGGCGGGTTCGGGTAGTGGACCTGGCCGCTGACCAGCTTGGTCTTGCAGGTGCCGCAGGAGCCACCGCGGCAACTGAAGTCCGGCGACAGGCCGCGGCTCTCCGCCAGTTCCAGCAAAGTACCGCCACCAGGCGCCCAGCGCGCTTCCTTGGCGGAGCTGGCGAAGTACACCGGCACCGGCTCGCTGGCGGGCGGCGGTTGTTGCAGCGTGGGCTGGTTGTCGTCGGTATGGCGGCGCAGGGTCGAAGGGCCGAAGGCTTCGGCATGGATGCGAGCGTCGGGTACATGCACCGTGCGCAGCCCCTCGTAAAGGTCCTGGGTGAAGCTGGCCGGGCCGCAAAGGTAGAAGTCGTAGTCGTCCAGGGGCAAGGTGGCCTTGATCTGCTCGATGCCCAGGCGGCTGGCAAATGCATAGTCGCGGCCCTGCACGGCTTGGGGTTCGGGCAGGCTCAGGGCGCGGTGAATGCTCAGCAGGCCACCGGCGTGTTGCTGGAGTTCAGCAAGCTCGTGCTGGAACGGCAGGTCAGCCAGCGTACGGCCACCGTGGAACAGGTAGATGCGCCGCCCCACCCCCAAGGCCAATTGTTCGCGCAGCATGGCGATCAACGGGGTGATACCGACGCCCGCACCGACCAGCACAAGGGGGCGGTCGCTGGTGTGATCGAGGATGAAGCTGCCCATGGGCAGGCGCACCTGCAAAGGGTCGCCCACCTTCAGTTGCTGGTGCAGGTAGCATGAGGCAGGCCCCTGCGCCTTGACGCTGATGCGCAGGTGGCCATCGGACGGCGCGCTGGACAGGCTGTAGGTGCGGATCAGCGGTGCCTCTCCATCAACCTGCAGACGCACGGGAATATGCTGGCCGGGCGCGAAGGCCACCGCCGTACCCTCCTCGGGTTGCAGGTAGAACGAACGGATATCGCGGCTTTCCTGCTCGATACGCAGCACGCGCCAGGTCAGCCATTGGCGCTGGCGCTCACGCTGTTGCAGGCGCTCTTGGGCTTCACTCCAGGTGCCGGTCATCAGGCTGGTGGGGGCGTACTCCTGGAAGGCCCAGCGCAACGACACCGCAGCCGGGCGGACCACCACTTGCTCGATGTCCAGGGTCCAGATGCGCTCGGCCCCCTCGAAAGCGCTGATCAGCGGGCTGTCGAGAATCACCTCGGTTCGCCCTGAAACCTGCAGCACATCGCCCGTGGTGAAGTCGACGAACAACAGGCCGGCAACCGGGTTGACCAGCAGGTTGCCGAGGGTGTTGAAATGCAGGTTGCCGGCATAGTCCGGAATGGTCAGGCGATTGCCTTCGACCCTGACGAAACCGGGGCGGCCACCGCGGTGGGACACGTCCACGGCACGTTGGCCGTTTTCCTGCTCGACGTAGCTGGCGACAAAGAAGGTGTCGGCGTTTTCGATCATGGCGCGGGACGCGGCATCGAGTGCCGATGAATCCCGACGCGCTTGCGGCGGTTCATCGACGCGGGTGTATTCGCGCAGCTGGATGTACTGGGGGCAGTTGCCGAACGACTGCTCGACCACCACCTCCAGCTGACCGTTGCCTGCCCGACGGATCAGGCCATTGAGCCGGTTGCGTCGCCGGGTATGCAACTCGATCCCCAGCAAGCCAATGGCACCGCCATCCACCAGGCCCGGCGTGGCCGGGTCATCAGCGGCAGGCGCGGCGCCGATCAGCAGTTGCCGGGGATCGGGCGAGCTGACGAAGCCTTCCGCGCCTTCGAGCAGCGTCGCCCAAGGGGTGCCAGCGGCATCCACGGCAGCGGCCACCAGGAACGGCAACTGCTGGTAGAAAGCGCGATGCTGGTCGGGCATGAAGTCGCGGATGACTTTCTGGCCGAACACCTCCATGCGCTCTGCAACACCGACTTGCTCCTGCAGCCGTTTTTCACCTGCATGCCAGGGCGATCGCATGGCGGCATTCCTCTGGGTTCAGAGCGTGGTCTGCAAACCGATGACGGTGCGGGGCATCGGCACGAAGCCCGGCAGCGCCTCGATCCGGGCCAGCCAGGCGCGCACATTGGCGTACGGCTCCAGCGACACATTGCCCTCGGGGGCATGGGCGATGTACGAGTAGTTGGCGATATCGGCGATGGTCGCCTGGTCACCTACCAGGAACGGGCCCTTGGCCAGTTCGGCGTCGATCACCTTGAGCAGGGTGTGGGCGCGGCCAATCACTTCGTCGGTGTTGAACGAGGCGCCGAATACCGTCACCAGGCGTGCGGCGGCCGGGCCAAAGGCGAGCGGGCCTGCGGCCACCGACAACCAGCGCTGCACACGGGCGGCGCCGAGCGGATCTTCGGGCAACCAACGCTCGCCGCCATAAGCCTTGGCCAGATAAACGAGGATGGCGTTGGAGTCGGCGATGACGGTGCCGTTGTCATTGATCACCGGCACCTGGCCGAAGGGGTTGATGGCCAGGAACTCGGGCTGCTTGTGTTCACCCTTGGCCAGGTCGACGAACACCAGCTCGGTAGGCAGTTCGAGCAGTGACAGCATCAGCTCGATACGGTGGGCGTGGCCGGACTTGGGGAAGTTGTAGAGCTTGATCGGGCTTGGCATGTGCGGGGCTCCAGGTCAGCGCCGGGAGTGGCGCTGCTGGAGGACATGCTGCACTGGATCGAATGGCAGCAGAATCAGTGCTGGGAGCAATCCAGTATTTCGGCAAGTGGAATAATCACAATCACAGGCTTGCCCCCGATGACACCATCAATGCCGGTGCTGTTTCTGGTACTGGTACAACCCCCGCGCCGCCTCGATCACCAGCGGTACACAGGCCTGGCGCTCATCGAAGCTCATCGAGTCGAGCAGCTCGAAGTTGTCTTCCAGCCCATGCAGCGAAATGGCCTTGAGCAAACGATCCTGCTCTGGCGGCAGCTCGCTCCACTCGGCTACCTGCGTGCCGCGCATGTAGCCGAAGCACCACTCCTCGAGAATGATCGCCGGGCCCTCTTCACTCTCGCCCTCTTCGAACATCGGTTCGAAGCCCTCGAGATCGGTGGCCAACTCTTCGGCCACCTGGCTGGCATAACGCAGCATCAGCGCGGTATAGGCTTCTTCATGGGCGGGCTTCTTGAACTTGGGCACCTTGCCACCGGCGACAGAAGGCAGCCACTGCTCAGGGTTGACCTTGTTGGGGGAGCTGGCCAGTGCCGTGAAGAAACCGTTGAGCTCGGCGAGGTTGAGTACCGAATAATCGTTGCCGTAGGTGATCAGCAGGTCTTCGAGGCGGTCGAGTTCTTTTTCGCTGAGCGCGGGGAGCATGGGCGGGTGTCCTGAGGAAACAAAATATGGGTGCACCCTAACACATGGGCAAAGCGGCGCAGGCATACACCGCGCCAATAAAACGATCGCGGGGCAAGCCCACTCCCACGTTGATCTTGCACAACGTGGGAGCAGGCTTGCCCCGCGATGAGGGTGCTACGGTTTAGACCGCCAGCGCGCGCTCACGCAGCTCGCTGTTGAGGATGCGGTCGTTCTCGCTGTAGTCGACCGGGCAGTCGATCACGTGCACGCCCGGAGTCTTGATGCAGTGCTCGAGCAGCGGCAGGAAGGCTTCTGCGCTCTCCACGCGGTGGCCATTGGCACCGTAGGCTTCGGCGTATTTGACGAAGTCCGGGTTGCCGTAGTCCAGGCCGAAATCAGTGAAGCCCATGTTGGCCTGCTTCCAGCGGATCATGCCGTAGCCGTCGTCACGCAGGATCACCACGGTGATGTGCATCCCTAAGCGTACCGCCGTTTCCAGCTCCTGGCTGTTCATCATGAAGCCGCCGTCGCCGCAGACCGAGATCACCGGGCGATCCGGGTAGACCAGGTGCGAGGCCATGGCCGATGGCAGGCCGGCGCCCATGGTCGCCAGCGCGTTGTCCAGCAGCACGGTGTTGGGCTTGTGCGCCTTGTAGTTGCGGGCGAACCAGATCTTGTAGATGCCGTTGTCCAGGGCGACGATGCCTTCGGACGGCAGGGCGCGACGGATGTCGGCAACCATGCGCTGCGGGTAGACCGGGAAGCGGTCGTCGTCGGCGCCTTCGGCGATCTGCGCTTCGTTGGCTTCACGGATGGCCATCAGGCGGGTGAAGTCCCAGTGGCTGGTGTCGGTCAGCGCTTCGCTGATCTGCCAGACGGCGTTGGCGATGTCGCCGATCACTTCCACCTGCGGGAAGTACACGGCATCCACCTCAGCCGAGCGGAAGCTCACATGGATCACTTCGGTGCCGCCACGAACCATGAAGAATGGTGGCTTCTCGATGACGTCGTGACCGATGTTTACGATCAGGTCTGCGGCTTCAACAGCGCGGTGGACGAAGTCACCCGAGGACAGCGCGGCGTTGCCCAGGAAGCGCGGGTGACGCTCATCGACCACGCCTTTACCCATCTGGGTGGTGATGAACGGGATGCCGGTCTTGTCGATCAGTTGCTTGAGGACCTTGGCGGTCATCTTGCGGTTGGCACCGGCACCGATCACCAAGATCGGGTTACGGGCGTTCTTCAACTTCTCGACGGCTGCTTCGATGGCTACGTGCTCGGCCAGCGGGCGACGGTGCAGGCTGCGCGGGATCGGCAGGGCGTCGGTCTGCTCGGCAGCGATGTCTTCCGGCAGTTCCAAGTGCACGGCACCCGGCTTCTCTTCTTCGGCCAGACGGAAGGCTTCACGCATGCGTGCCGGGATGTTGTCGGCCGAAGCGAACTGGTGGGTGTACTTGGTGATGGGGTCCATCATGCCGCACACATCGATGATCTGGAAGCGGCCTTGCTTGGACTTCTTGATCGGCTTCTGGCCGGTAATCATCATCATCGGCATGCCGCCCAAGTAGGCATAGGCGCTGGCGGTCACCAGGTTGGTCGCGCCGGGGCCGAGGGTCGACAGACTGACGCCGGTCTTGCCGGTCAGGCGACCATAGGTGGCTGCCATGAAGCCCGCGGACTGCTCGTGGCGGGTCAGTACCAGCTTGATCTTCGATTTGCGCAGGGACTCGAGCAGGTCGAGGTTTTCCTCGCCGGGGATGCCGAATACATATTCGACACCTTCGTTTTCCAGGCATTGCACAACGACATCGGCGGCCTTGGCCATCTTGCTTCTTACCTCAAGTAATAGGACGGTTGAAAGTCCAGAAATGCGCAGCACGGTACGCTGGCATCGCGCTGTTCGGGGGCCAGGATTGCCCCGAACCTAAGTCTTGACGCAGGGTGGGTGTGGGGAAGTCACGTCAACGAACGGTAATAATTGTCGCACCCTTGGCGGGTGGGCGGTGAGATAGCCGACGAGCAAAAAGCCCGGTGTGGACGCGGGGCTGAAAGTCACGACGCGCCCCTCTGTAGGAGCGCACAGTATTTTTGCGCCGCAAAGACAAAACCCCTACCTGCTCACGCAGATAGGGGTTTTGCGAAATGAATCTTGACGATGACCTACTCTCACATGGGG
>NZ_JBMDJI010000018.1:0-106249 GCF_057809115.1 Pseudomonas sp. FG47 | reverse complement strand
CCCCCCCCCCCCCCCCCCCGCGGCAAAGTCCTCGGCCGTGGCCGGGTTGTGGTCGACCCCGACGATACGCAGGTTGCGGTCGAGCAGGCCGTCACGGCTGAGGTTGTACAGCGCCGGCATCAGCAGGCGCTTGACCAGGTCGCCGTTGGCGCCGAACAGGAACAAGGTGCATGGCGGCGCCGCGGCGATGGTCGGTTTATTCATTTAGTCCTTCTTTTTCTCGACGTGGCCGCCAAAGCCCAGGCGCATGGCGGAGAGGATCTTGTCACCGTAGGTGCCCTGCTGCTGGCGCGAACGGAAACGGGCGAACAGCGCGCTGGACAGTACCGGTACCGGCACGGCCTGTTCGACGGCGGCGTCGATGGTCCAGCGCCCTTCGCCGCTGTCGGACACCGAGCCGCTGAATTCGGTCAGTTGCGGGTCGGCGACCAGCGCGTCGGCGGTCAGGTCCAGCAGCCAGGAAGTGACCACGCTGCCGCGGCGCCACACTTCGGCGATCTCGGCCACATTGAGGTCGAAGCGCTGCTCTTGCGGCAATTCCGGGCCACCCTTGCTGCGCAGCAGGTCGAAGCCTTCGGCGTAGGCCTGCATCAGGCCGTACTCGATGCCGTTATGTACCATCTTCACGTAGTGACCGGCGCCGGCCGGGCCAGCGTGGATGTAACCGTGTTCGGCGCGCTCGTGCTCGCCGCTGCGGCCCTGGGTACGCGGAATGTCGCCGACGCCCGGGGCGAGGGCCTTGAACAGCGGTTCCAGGCGCTCGAACACCTCTTTCTCGCCGCCGATCATCATGCAGTAGCCACGGTCCAGGCCCCACACGCCGCCGGAGGTGCCGACGTCGAGGTAGTGCAGGCCACGCTTGCCCAACTCGGCGGCGCGGCGCACGTCGTCCTTGTAGAAGGTATTGCCACCATCGATGATGGCGTCGCCCGGCTCGAGCAGGTCGGCCAGTTGCGCGATGGTCTGCTCGGTGATGTCGCCGGCGGGCAGCATGACCCACACCGCGCGTGGCGCCTTGAGTTTCTGCACCAGCGCCCCGAGGTCGTGGGCGCCGACGGCCCCCTCGCCTTCCAGGGTGGTGATGGCTTCGCGGTTGCGATCGTGGACCACAGTGCTGTGACCTGCGCGCATCAGGCGCCTTGCGATATTGCCGCCCATGCGGCCAAGCCCGATGATTCCCAGTTGCATGTGACGACGCTCCCGTAGGTTTTGCTTTACAACAGTTGAAGATTTCAGATTAGTCCAGCGTTCTTGCGTGGGGTTCAGCGACGAACGGGGCGACAACGATAAACAAAAAAGTTCCCAAGGGCCTGCAAAGAATTCAGAATGCGCGCCGCGTGAAGCGTCTACGCTTCAAAATGTCACCAGCCATGCGAGGTGTGCCCATGGGAACCCTGATGCCTGCCACTCCCACCCAGACCCTCTATGTCACCGTGCGCCGCGACGAGCTGCGCCAGTTGAAGGATGAGCGCGATCACCTGCGCCAGCAGGTCGCCCAGCTGAACCTGCTGCTTGAGCAGGCCCGCGTGCAAGGCAAGGCCGCCGGCCTCTGATTCACCGCCCCTCTGCGTGGGAGCTGCCAGGCTCCCACCTCGTCACAGCTTCCCTTCCTGATTGCGTTGTGCCGCGTCTGTCGCGAATTCGCTGCGCCTACGCTGGCTAGCCTCATATTTTGCAACAACTCGCCAACGTTTGCGCGGGTAAACCGTCGCGACAAAAATGACCAGCGGGTCACTTTCTTTGCGTTTCGTCCCCTACACTCCAGATTCGGCCCGCGTTTTGCTCGGAAAAAGTGACGTAAAAAAGTCGAACTTTCCAAAACACGGGCAGGTCAGGACTTAAGTAGGGCCGACGCAAAAGGACTTCCTCACGCCAGGCCCGCACACCCCAACCAGTCCATACGCCATTCGGCGGGAATGCCGAGCGTGCCGTGCCTGCGCGCACGAATCTGGGGCAAGGACGCACTACGAAGATGCAACAACGATCAGAGAGCAGACCCACGAGCCAACGCCAAGCAAACAGAACAAGGGACGGAGAGAAGTATGATCAGTGCCGCTGTCGAACCTCACGTAGAGTCATTCAACCCGGATAACCGCGAGCCGCTGCCTGCGTCCCTCGCCCCGACAGTCAAGGCACCCGGCGCGCAGCGCCAGCACAACCCGAACAAGCGCAAGATCCTGTTCGTCACCTCGGAGATCGCCGACCTGGTCAAGACCGGCGGCCTGGGCGACGTGTCCGCCGCCCTGCCCCGCGCCCTGGCCCATCTGCACGATGTGCGGGTGCTGATCCCCGGCTACCGCCAGGTGGTCGAGAGCGACAATCCCATTCACATCGTCGGCGAACTGGGCGGCCACGCCGCGCTGCCGCCGTGCAAGATCGGCCGCATGGATCTGGCCGACGGCCTGGTGATCTACGTGCTGATCTGCCCCGAGCTGTACCAGCGTGATGGCACGCCCTACGGCGCCAACAACGGTCGCGACTGGCCCGACAATCATATCCGCTTCGCCCGCCTGGGCCTGGCCGCCGCGGAAATCGCCGCCGGCGAAGGCATGGCCCACTGGCGCCCCGACCTGGTGCACGCCCACGACTGGCCGGCCGGGCTGGCCCCGGCCTACATGCACTGGCGCGGCCTGAGCACCCCGACCTTGTTCACCATCCACAACCTGGCCTACCAGGGCGTGTACAGCCGCGGCTGCAGCCCGGAACTGGCGATCCCCGACCACGCCATGCAGCAGGAAGGCATGGAGTTCTACGGCAAGCTGTCGTTCCTCAAGGCCGGGCTTGCCTACGCCAGCCATATCACCACGGTCAGCGCCACCTACGCCCGGGAAATCACCACCCCCGAGTTCGGCTGCGGCCTGGACGGTTTCCTCGCCAGCAAGGCCCAGCAGGGACTGCTCGGCGGCATCCCCAACGGTATCGACGAAAGCTGGGACTCGGCCACCGACCAGCACCTGGACCACAACTTCAGCATCAACGACTGGGACGCCAAGGCACGCAATGCCGACCAGGTGCGCGCGCTGTTCGGCCTGCAAGCGAGCGACGGGCCGCTGTTCGCCGTGGTCTCGCGGCTGGTCTACCAGAAAGGCCTGGACCTGACCCTGGGCGTGGCCGACTACATCGTCGAACAAGGCGGCCAGATCGCCATCATCGGCCGTGGCGAACCCGAGGAAGAACAGGCCATGCGCGAACTGGCCCTGCGTCACCCCGGCCGCATCGGCGTGCGCATCGGCTTCAACGAGACCGACGCCCGGCGCATGTTCGCAGGCAGCGACTTCCTGCTGATGCCATCGCGCTACGAGCCCTGCGGCCTGAGCCAGATGTACGCCCAGCGCTTCGGCTCGCTGCCGGTGGCGCGCAACACCGGCGGGCTGGCCGACACCATCGAGAACGGCGTGACCGGCTTCCTGTTCGACGACTCCAGCGTGGACAGCTACCGCGAAGCCCTGGGCCGAGCCTTCTATGTGTACGGCAAGAAGCACCTGCTCAATGCCATGCGCTGCCTGTCGATGACCCAGCCGTTCAACTGGTGCCAGGCGGTGGAACCCTATGCGCGCCTGTACGAAGACCTGGTGAAGCAGACACAGCACGCCCATTACTGAGCGGAGAGCCGACGATGCACAAGCATGGCGCACAGTTGCTGGACGCCACGTCGGCGCGCTTCGCCCTGTGGGCGCCCGACGCGCGCAGCGTGAGCGTGGCGATCGGCCAGCAGCCGCCCGTGGCACTGCTGCCCGACGACGATGGCTGGTACACCGGCGTCGCCCCCTGCCAGGCGGGCGAGCGCTATCAGTTCGTGATCGACGATGGACTGCGCGTGGCTGACCCGGCCTCGCGCTGCCAGCCCCAGGGCGTGCAGGGCCCCAGCGAGCTGGTAGATCTGGGCGGCTACCCGTGGCGCCATCCCTGGCAGGGGCGGCCCTGGCACGAAGCGGTGATCCAGGAGCTGCACGTCGGCCTGCTCGACGGCTACGCGGGCGTGGCCAAGGTGCTGCCGCGCCTGGCCGAACTGGGGGTCAGCGCCATCGAGCTGATGCCACTGGGGCAGTTCCCTGGCGAGCGCAACTGGGGCTACGACGGCGTGCTGCCGTTCGCCCCGCAGCACAGCTATGGCCGCCCGCAGGACCTGTGCGCACTGGTCGACGCCGCCCATGGCCAGTGCTTGATGGTGCTGGTGGACGTGGTCTACAACCACTTCGGCCCGGACGGCAACTACCTGCACCGCTACGCCAGCCCGTTTTTCCGTGAAGACCGCCAGACACCGTGGGGCGCGGCCATCGACTTCCGCCGCGCCGAGGTGCGCGAGTTCTTCATCCAGAACGCCCTGATGTGGCTGTGCGACTACCGCTGCGACGGCCTGCGCCTGGACGCGGTGCACGCCATCGACCAGCCGGACTTTCTCGTCGAACTGGCCCAGCGCGTACGCGCCACGGTCGAGCCCGGGCGGCAGGTCTGGCTGGTGCTGGAGAACGAGCACAACCAGGCCACGCTGCTTGAGCAAGGCTTCGACGCGCAGTGGAACGACGACGGCCACAACGCCCTGCACGTACTGCTGACCGGCGAAACCGAGGGTTACTACGCCGATTACAAGGACCGGCCGATCGAGCAGTTGGCGCGCTGCCTGGCCGAAGGGTTCGTGTTCCAGGGCCAGCCCGACCGCCACGGCAGGCCGCGCGGCGAGCCCAGCAGCCACCTGCCGCCCAGCGCCTTCGTGCTGTTCCTGCAGAACCACGACCAGGTCGGCAACCGCGCCCTGGGCGAGCGGCTGTCCCGACTCTGCCCGCCACAGGCGCTGAAGGCCGCCACCACCCTGCTGCTGCTGGCACCGATGATCCCGCTGCTGTTCATGGGCGACGACGACGGCAGCCGCAAGCCGTTCCTGTTCTTCACCGACTTCCACGACGCGCTGGCCGATGCCGTGCGTGAAGGCAGGCGTGGCGAGTTCGCTCATTTCGAAGCCTTCGCCGACCCGCAGAAGCGCGAGCAGATACCCGACCCCAACGCCGAGGCCACCTTCGAGACCTCCAAACCTCGGCAACAAGAGGTGCTTGCCGGCTGGCACGGCCTTTACCAGCAGTTGCTCGAACTGCGCAGGCGCCATGTCATCCCGCACCTGCCCGGCACCCGCGCCGAGGGCTGCGAGGTACTCGGCGCCAAGGCGCTGACCGCCCTCTGGCGCCTGGGCGACGGCCAGCAGCTGCGCATCGACCTGAACCTCGATGCCCAGCCCCAGCCGGTCACCTTGCCGGCCCTGCCCCGCCGCCTGTTCGACAGCAGCGACAACGCCCACCCCGACTCGACGCTCGCCGCGCACAGCTGCGTGGTCAGCCTGCTGCCCCCCGACCAGGAGACGCCATGAGCGCAGAGCCCCTTCACCGCCTGGCCGCCCAGGTGGGCCTGGCCCGCGACTGGATCGACGCCAACAACCGCCCGCAGCAGGTCAGCGATGACGTGCTGCGCCAGGTGCTCGCCGGCCTTGGCCACCCGGTTGGCAACGCTGCCGAGATCGACGCCAGCCTGCGCGCCGTGGAGCAGGCCGAAGACAGCGAGCACCTGCCACCGCTGCTGACCGTGGACATCAACCAGCCCCTCGACCTGCAGCGTTACTTCAGCGCCGCCAGCCAGGTGCGCTGCAGCCTGGAAGACGGCAGCCAGCGCAACCTGACCCTGGACGCCCAGGCGCGGCTGCCGGCCGGCTTGCCCCTGGGCTATCACCGCCTGGATATCGATGGCCGGACCTGCACCGTGGCCGTGGCACCGGCGCGTTGCCATGCCCTGCAAGACTGCGTGGAGCAACCCCCACCCCGTTGCTGGGGCCTTGCCGTGCAGCTGTACAGCCTGCGGCGCCCCGGCGATGGCGGCTTTGGCGACTGCCTGGCGCTGGAACAACTGGCACGCCACGCCGCCGAGCGCGGCGCCGATGCCCTGGCGATCAGCCCGATCCACACCCTGTCGACCTTCGACCAGCACCACTACAGCCCCTATTCGCCGTCCAGCCGCCTGCTGCTCAATGTGCTCTACGCCAGCCCAGGCGTGGTCTTCGGCGAACGCGAAGTGCGCATGGCCACCGAGGCCTGTGAACTGCAGGCCACCCTCGAAGCGCTGGAGCAGCACACGCTGGTGGACTGGCCCAGGGCCGCCGGGGCCCGGCTGCGCCTGCTCGAAGCGCTCTACCGGCACTTCAGCCAGGGCCAGCACCCCTTGCGCGCGGACTTCGACAGTTTCCGCGCCAGCGCCGGCGAGCAACTGGAACACCACTGCCGCTTCGAAGTGCTGCAAGCCGAGGCGGTGAGCAGCGGCCTGGGCGCGGACTGGCGCAACTGGCCCAAGGCCTGGCACGACCCCTACGACCCCGAGGTCGAGGCCTTCGCCAACGCCTATCCGGCGCGGGTCGAGTTCCATGCCTTCTGCCAGTGGCTGGCCGAGCGCAGCCTGCAACGGGCCCAGGATGCGGCGCGCGGCAACGGCATGGCCGTGGGCCTGATCGCCGACCTGGCAGTGGGCGCCGACGGTGCCGGCAGCCAGGCCTGGAGCCGCCAGGACGAACTGCTGGCCGAACTCAATGTCGGCGCCCCGCCCGATATCCTCAACCGCGCCGGGCAAGACTGGGGTATCTGCGCATTCTCCCCCGAAGGCCTGCGGCGTAACGGCTACCGCGCCTTCATCGAAATGCTGCGGGCCAACCTGGCCCATGCCGGCGGCCTGCGCATCGACCATGTGATGGGCCTGCGCCGCCTGTGGCTGATCCCACGTGGCGCCAAGCCCAGCGAAGGCGCCTACCTGCAATACCCGCTGGACGACCTGCTGCGCCTGCTGGCACTGGAGTCGGTGCGACACCAGGCGATCATCCTCGGCGAAGACCTGGGCACCGTGCCCGAGGGCCTGCGCGAGCGCTTGGCCGACAAGGCCGTGCTGGGCATGCGCGTGCTGCCGTTCGAGCAGCAACCACCAGGCCGGTTCACGCCGATCCTCGACTGGCCGGACAACGCCCTGGCCACCACCGGCACCCATGACCTGGCGCCGCTCGCCGGCTGGCTGACCAGCCGGGACATCGACTGGAGCCATCGCCTGCAATTGGTCGACGCCGCCACCGAACTGCACTGGCGCCACACCCGGGCCCTGGAGCGCGACGGCCTGCGCCGCACCCTGGAGCAGAACTACGGGCCACTGCGCGACGATTCGGCGCTGATCGACGCGGCGATCCGCTACGTCGGCCATACCCGCGCACCGCTGGTGCTGGTGCCGCTGGAGGACCTGCTGGGCAGCGACGAGCAACCCAACCTGCCCGGCACCACCACCGGCCATCCCAACTGGCGCCGCCGCTTCAAGGCGTCGGTACGCGAGCTGCTGGACGACGAGGACGCCGCCCGGCGCCTGGAACTGCTGGCCCAGGCCCGCGAACAAGCCTGGGAGCGTGACCGATGAAACCCTTGACCGCGACCCTGCGCCTGCAACTGCACAGCGACTTCACCCTCGACCACGCGGTACCGCTGGTGCCCTATTTCGCCCGGCTGGGTATCAGCCACCTGTACGCCTCGCCGATCCTCACCGCCCGCGCAGGCTCGCGCCACGGCTATGACGTGGTCGATCCGACCCGGGTCAATCCCGAACTCGGCGGCGAGGCGGCGCTCGAACGCCTGGTGGCTGCCCTGCGCCAGCATGGCATGGGGCTGGTCGTCGACACCGTGTCCAACCACATGGCCGTGGGCGGCGCCGACAACCCCTGGTGGCAGAGCCTGCTGGCCTGGGGCCGGCGCAGCCCCTACGCGGAATTCTTCGATATCCAGTGGCATTCCAGCGACCCGTTGCTGGCCGGCCAGCTGTTGCTGCCGTTCCTCGGCAGCGACTATGGCGCCGCCCTGCACAACGGCGAGATCCCGCTGACCTTCGATGCACAACATGGGCGCTTCGAAGTCGCCCACCATGAGCACCGTTTCCCGATCTGCCCACTGGACTATCCACGCATCCTCGACCAGGCCGAGGACCCGCGCCTGCAGGCGCTGGCCGCGCATTTCAGCGCCCTCGGCGAGGCGGCCGAGCCTCTGGCCGACACCCAGCCCCTGCAGCACGAACTGGCGCGCCTGGTGGCCGACGGGTCGCGACTGGACGCGGCCCTGGCCGCCTTCGACAGCCGCGACGAAGCAGGCTTCAAGCGCCTGCATTTGCTGCTCGAACGCCAGACCTACCGCCTGGCCAGCTGGCGCACCGCCGCCGACGACATCAACTGGCGGCGCTTCTTCGACATCAACGAACTCGGCGGCCTGCGGGTGGAACGTGCCGTGGTGTTCGAGGCCACCCACGCCAAGCTGTTCGAGCTGATCGAGCGCGGCCTGGTGGATGGCCTGCGCATCGACCATGTCGATGGCCTCGCCGATCCCCGCCGCTATTGCCGCAACCTGCGCCGCCGGGTCGATTCGCTGCTGGCGCGACGCCCCCTCAATGCCGCGCTGACACACTTCCCGATCTATGTGGAAAAGATCCTTGGCACGAATGAACACTTGCACCGCGACTGGCTCACCGACGGCACCACCGGCTACGAGTTCATGAACCAGGTGTCGCTTCTGCAGCACGACCCTGAGGGCGAGCCCATCTTGGACGAACTATGGCGCAGTACCAGCGAGCGCCCCGAGTTCCCCGAGGAGGTGCGCATCGCCCGCCACCTGGTGCTCAACGCCAGCCTGGCCGGTGACTGCGAGTCGGTGGCCCAGGCCCTGCTGCAGGTGGCCCGCGACGACCTGATGACCCGCGACCTTACCCTGGGCGCCATTCGCCGGGCGCTGCAGGCGCTGGTCGAGCACTATCCGGTGTATCGAACCTACATCAATGCCTGCGGCCGCCCCGCCGAGGACGAGGCGTTCTTCCAGCAAGCGCTGGCCGGCGCGCGCCAGTCGCTGGGGGAGGCCGACTGGCCGCTGCTCGAACAGCTCGAACGCTGGCTTGGCGGTCAACCCTGGCGGCACCTGCCGCCAGGCCGCCCGCGCAAGCACCTGCGCCACGCCTGCGTGCGCTTCCAGCAACTGACCGCCCCCAGCGCTGCCAAGGCCGTGGAGGACACCGCCTTCTATCGATCCGCCCGGCTGCTGTCGCGCAACGACGTGGGCTTCGATGCCGAGCGTTTCAGCGCCGATGCGGCCTGGTTCCACAACGAAGCCCAGCGCCGCCTGCGCGACTTTCCCGACAACCTGCTGGCCACCGCCACCCACGACCACAAGCGCGGCGAAGACTGCCGCGCACGGCTGGCCGTGCTCAGCGAACGCGCGCCCTGGCTGGCCAGCCGTGTCGAGCACTGGCGCGAGCTGGCCGCGCCGTTACGCGAGGCACTGGACGATGGCCAGGCGCCAAGCCCCGGCGACGAGCTGCTACTGTTGCAGACGCTGCTCGGCAGTTGGCCGCTGGACCTCGACCTGCATGCCCCGCAAGCCCTGAAGCGCTACGCCGAACGCCTTCGCCAATGGCAATGCAAGGCGCTGCGCGAAGCCAAGCTGCGCAGTAGCTGGGCCGCGCCCAACGAACGCTACGAGGCGGCTTGCGCGGCCTATGTCGACGGCCTGCTGCTGGACGAGGAAAACCAGCAGCTGCGCCAGTCCCTGCACGAGGCCGCGCAGCGCCTGGCCTGCCCTGGCGCCTTGAACGGCCTGGTGCAGTGCCTGCTGCGCATGACCATCCCCGGCGTGCCGGACCTGTACCAGGGCAACGAATACTGGGACCTCTCGCTGGTCGACCCGGACAACCGCCGCCCGGTGGACTACTTGGCCAGGCGCGCCAGCCTCGACGACGGCACGCCCCTGGCCGAGCTGCTCGCCCATTGGCGCGATGGCCGCATCAAGCAGGCCCTGGTGGCCCGCGTGCTGGACGCCCGCCAGGCCCATCCCGAGCTGTTCCAGCGCGGCGCCTACCTGGCGCTGAGCGTGCAGGGCCGCCACGCCGACCAGGTGCTGGCCTTTGCCCGCCTCGGCCAGGGCGAGCGCGCCGTCATCGTCGTGCCGCGGCTGGCCAGCGCCCTGCTGGGCGCGGCAGCCATCCCGTTGATCCCGGCTCAGAACTGGGACGATACCCGGCTTGTACTGCCGTTTGCCTTGTCGCCTGCCAACTGTTCGGGACTTTTCGGCGGCGGTGCTGTCACCCCTTCAAGGGAGCTGATGTTGAGCACCGTGCTGGCTGAGTTTCCGGTCAATGTGTTGATTGATCATGCCTAACTGTATTCAGGAGCGTCGTGATGAGTGTCGATGAAAAACGTATTCGCGAGTTCGCCTATCAGATCTGGGAGTCGGAGGGTAAGCCCGAGGGGCGCGAGGAGGAACACTGGGACAAGGCGCGCAAGCTGGCCGAAGCCGAGGCGCTGGCCCCCAAGGCGCCGCCACGCAAGAAGGCAGCGGCCAAGCCCAAGCCACCGGCAGAGCCCAAGGTGGCGGCGTTGCCGGGCGTGAAGCCGGCTGCGGCGGCTAAAAAACCGCGAGCGGCGAAGCCTTCCGCTGGTTGAGCTTTTAGCAAGCCTGTACCGCCCTATCGCGGGGCAAGTCGCATCGGCGCACCGCCGCCCCCACGCCTCAGTCACTGAGTGCTCGTGCGTGTGAGCGAGCTTGCCCCGCGATGGCCCACTCTCCCCGGACCATGAGGACCGCCATGAGCCCCCGCACCCCGAAGAAAACCCGCTCCGTCGCCCCGTCGCGCATTCGCGAAGGCCTGCCTTTCCCCCTCGGCGCCACCTGGGACGGCCTTGGGGTCAACTTCGCCCTGTTTTCGGCCAACGCCACCAAGGTCGAGCTGTGCCTGTTCGACGCCACGGGCGAAACCGAAATCGAGCGCATCGAGCTGCCCGAATATACCGACGAGATCTACCACGGCTACCTGCCCGATGCCCACCCGGGCTTGGTCTACGGCTACCGGGTGCACGGCCCCTACGAACCGGAGAACGGCCACCGCTTCAACCCCAACAAACTGCTGATCGACCCCTACGCCAAGCAATTGGTGGGCACGCTGAAATGGTCCGAGGCATTGTTCGGCTACACCATCGGCCACCCCGACGGCGACCTGTCGTTCGACGAACGCGACAGCGCGGCGTTCGTGCCCAAGTGCAAGGTCATCGACCCGGCCTTCACCTGGGGCCGCGACCAGCGCGTGTCGATCCCTTGGGAGCGCACCATCATCTACGAGGCCCACACCCGCGGCATCAGCATGCGCCACCCGGCGGTGCCCGAGCACCTGCGTGGCACCTTCGCGGGCCTGGCCAACGACGAGCTGCTGGGCCATATCAAGGAGCTGGGCGTGTCGAGCATCGAGCTGCTGCCAATCCACGCCTTCGTCAACGACCAGCACCTGCTCGACAAGGGCCTGAACAACTACTGGGGCTACAACAGCATCGCCTTCTTCGCCCCCCACCCGCGCTACCTGGCCAGCGGCAAGATCGCCGAGTTCAAGGAAATGGTCGCGCACCTGCACGACGCAGGCCTGGAGGTGATCCTCGACGTGGTCTACAACCACACCGCCGAGGGCAACGAACGCGGCCCGACCCTGTCGATGCGCGGCATCGACAACGCCTCGTACTACCGCCTGATGCCCGACGACCGGCGTTTCTACATCAACGATTCCGGCACCGGCAATACCCTCGACATGAGCCATCCACGGGTCCTGCAACTGGTCACCGATTCGCTGCGCTACTGGGCCGGCGAGATGCATGTGGATGGTTTTCGCTTCGACCTGGCAACCATCCTCGGCCGCTATCACGATGGCTACAGCGAGCGCCACGGTTTCCTCGTCGCCTGTCGCCAGGACCCGATGCTCAGCCAGACCAAACTGATCGCCGAACCCTGGGACTGCGGCCCGGGCGGCTACCAGGTGGGCAACTTCGCTCCGGGCTGGGCGGAATGGAACGACCGCTTCCGCGACACCGTGCGCAGCTTCTGGAAAGGCGACGAAGGCATGCTCGCCGACTTTGCCGCGCGCATCACCGCCTCGGGCGATCTGTTCAACAACCGCGGCCGACGCCCCTATGCGTCGGTCAACTTCGTCACCGCCCACGACGGCTTCACCCTGCGCGACCTGGTGTCGTACAACGACAAGCACAACGAAGACAACGACGAGAACAACCAGGACGGCACCGACAATAACCTGTCGTGGAACTGCGGCGCCGAAGGCCCCACCGACGACCCGGCGATCAACGCCCTGCGCATGCGCCAGATGCGCAACTACTTCGCCACCCTGCTGCTGGCCCAGGGCACGCCGATGATCGTTGCCGGCGACGAGTTCAGCCGCACCCAGCACGGCAACAACAACGCCTACTGCCAGGACAGCGAGATCGGCTGGGTGAACTGGGACCTGGACGAAGACGGCCAGGCGCTGATGACCTTCGTCAAGCGCCTGACCCGGCTGCGCCTGGCCTATCCGATCCTGCGGCGTTCGCGCTTCCTGGTCGGCGACTACAACGAGGCGATCGGCGTCAAGGACGTCACCTGGCTGGCTCCGGACGCCAGCGAAATGACCGTCGAGCAATGGGAAGACCCGCACGGGCGTTGCCTGGGCATGCTGATGGATGGCCGCGCCCAGGTCAGCGGTATTGCCCGGCCCGGCGCCGAGGCGACTATGCTGCTGATCGTCAACGCCTACCACGACGTGGTGCCGTTCACCCTGCCGGCGGTGCCGGAGGGCGACTACTGGAGCTGCCTGGTCGACACCGACCGGCCCGAGCTGCGCAAGGCGCAGCACCTGGCGTTCGACACGGTGTTCGAGGTCAAGGGGCGGTCATTGCTGCTGATGGTGTTGCAGCGCGAGGAGGACTGAACCCGAAACAGGAAGTCCTGTCCTAGACTGTGTCGAGCCAGTTGAACCTGGGGCTGCCGAGCAGCCCTCAAAGAACAGGAGCGGTCGTGAACCTCGAAGCCGGCAGTCCAGGTTTCGCCAGCGTCAGCCAGGCCCCGGCCGTGCACCGGGTCAAGGTGCTGACGGTCAACACCCACAAGGGTTTCACCGCCTTCAACCGGCGCTTCATCCTGCCGGAGCTGCGCGAGGCGGTGCGCAGCACCGGGGCTGACATCGTGTTCCTCCAGGAGGTGCTCGGCAGCCACGACCGCCACGCCGCGCGCTACCCGGGCTGGCCCCAGACCTCGCAGTACGAATTCCTTGCCGACAGCATGTGGAACGACTTCGCCTACGGCCGCAACGCGGTCTACCCCGACGGCCACCACGGTAACGCCCTGCTGTCGAAGTACCCGATCCTCGAACACCGCAACCTCGACGTCTCGATCACCGGTCCCGAGCGCCGTGGCCTGCTGCACTGCGTGCTGGATGTGCCCGGGCAACGCCAGGTACATGCCATCTGCGTGCACCTGTCGCTGCTCGAAAGCCACCGCCAGCAACAACTGCAACTGCTGCGCCGATTGCTCGACGCGCTGCCCGCCGACGCCCCGGTGATCATCGCCGGCGACTTCAACGACTGGCAACTGCGCGGCAACCGCACCTTGGGCCTGCAGCGCGATCTGCACGAGGCCTTCGAGCGCCACCATGGCCTGCTCGCCCGCACCTACCCCGCCCGCCTGCCGCTGCTACGCCTGGACCGCGTGTACCTGCGCAATGCCGACAGCCACGCGCCGAGAATCCTCGGCAACAAGCCCTGGACCCACCTGTCCGATCACCTGCCGCTGGCGGTGGAGGTACGGTTGTAGCAACGATTCGGCATAGCGGCGTAGCGGTAAATCACCATTGTCGATATACATGAATAAATTCTTAATTTATTCAATAAGTTGCGTAGTTAAACAGACATTTATCGATCATTTCACGCTTTCTTGACGCAAGCGCCGTCCTCTCCTTAGCTGAACAGTAATCAGCAGATGGAAAATCTCGTGCCGGGCCTCAAGCTCGCGCCCTCGTGCGCGTTCCAAGAAGCTGGCGCGCTGGTTTGGGTCGCCCCTGTTCTTGTCGTACAGCTCGTGACATCAGGCCAGGTATCGGGCTGTTCACTTCACACAACAACAGGAGATCCGCCATGAAAAGCACCTCGAATCCCTCGCGCTTCGACGCTTTTTTCTGTGCGGTTTCCACGTCGCTGCTCCTGGCAACCCCGGTGGAAACCTTCGCGTTCGAACTGCAGGAGGGCGAGCCCTTCGCCCCCTTCCTGGCGCAACCCGAGGTGCCGCGACTATCGCTCGACCCGGTCAGCGCCAGCGGCCTGAGCCAGGGCATGCTCAGCGCCTTTTCCGAACGCATGGGCGAGCGCCACGGCCAACTCGACAACGAACACATCGCCAGCCAGTGGGCGCAGTTCTTCCCCGGCACGCCTCGCCAGGGCGCCCAGCCGCCGGCACAGGTGGAGGCACCCAGCCAGCAGATGGTGATCGGCCCGGACCTGTTCGTGCGTGAAACCAACGCGGGCAATGTGCATCGCGCGGGCATCTTCGTCGGCCACAACAACCTGCAGAGCACCTTCAACGGCATGCGCCCGCTGCTTGGCGACAAACAGCGCAACGCGGTCAACCTCAGTGGCGAGAGCCTGGGCGTGTACTGGAGCATGACTCACGAGAAGGGCTGGCACGTGGACGCCGTGGCCATGGGCACGCGCATCGACGTCAATGGCCGCTCCCAGGCCGGCCAGCGCCTTGACGACAGCGGCCACGCGATGACCTTCTCGGTGGAGGGCGGCTACCCCATCGGCCTGGGCGCCGGCTGGGTGATCGAGCCCCAGGCGCAGTTGATCAACCAGCAGTTCTTCCCCGGCAGCCAGGCGCAGGAAGAAACCCTGCAGGCCTTTGACAGCCAACCCAGCTGGAGCGGCCGGGTCGGCGCCAAACTGTCGGCGCGCTACGAGGTGCGTGGCATGCCCATCGAACCCTATGTGCGCACCAACGTCTGGTACGACTTCAGCAACGCCGACCCGGTGAAGCTGGACCAGGTGGACAAGATCTCCAGCTCGCGCAGCGCCGCCACGGTGGAACTGGGGTTGGGCCTGGTGGCCCGGGTGACGCCGAACGTGGCGCTGTTCGTCAGCGCCGACTACAGCAGCGATGTGGATGACAACGATTTGAATGGGCTGATTGGCAGCCTGGGCGTCAGGATGCGCTGGTAGCGCTGTTCGCCGGCAAGGCCGCCTCCTACAGGGATCGCGCTCGCCTGTAGGAGCCGGCCTTGCCGGCGAACAGCAGTGGCATGGCCTATGCCGGTTTCATCACCAACACTCCCAACGGCGGCAGGTTCAACGCCAATGACAAAAGCTGCCCATGGCTGGCGACCTCATCGGCCATCACCGCCCCGAGGTTGCCGACGTTCGACCCGGCATACAGCTCCGCGTCGCTGTTGAGCAGTTCCACCCAGTGCTCACCAAACGGCACGCCAATGCGGTACCCCTCCCGCGGCACCGGGGTGAAGTTGGCCACCACCAGCAATGGCTCGCCCTGGCTGCTCCAGCGCAACCAGGCATACACGCTGTTGGCGGCATCGTCGCCGATCAGCCACTGGAAGCCCTGGAGCTGGCAGTCCTGCTCGTGCAGCGCGGGCAGGTCGCGGTACAGGCGGTTGAGATCGGCCACCAGCTTCTGCACCCCCTGGTGCTCGAGATACTGCAGCAGGTACCAGTCCAGTTGCTGGTCGTGGTTCCATTCGCGCCACTGGCCGAACTCGCAGCCCATGAACAGCAGCTTCTTGCCTGGGTGCATCCACATGAAAGCCAGGTAGGCGCGCAGGTTGGCGAACTTCTGCCAGCGGTCGCCGGGCATCTTGTCGATCAGCGAATGCTTGCCGTGCACCACTTCGTCGTGGGAGATCGGCAGGATGAAATGCTCGGAGTAGGCATAGATCAGCCCGAAACTCATCTCGTTGTGGTGGTAGGTGCGGTGGATCGGGTCGTTCTGGATGTAGTGCAAGGTGTCGTGCATCCAGCCCATGTTCCACTTGTAGGCAAAGCCCAGGCCGCCCTGCTGCACCGGCTGGCTGACCCCAGGCCAGGCGGTGGATTCCTCGGCGATGATCAGCGCGCCCGGCGCCTCATGGGCGGCGACGCTGTTGAGGTGGCGGATGAAGTCGATGGCCTCGAGGTTCTCGCGCCCGCCGTGGCGGTTGGGCACCCACTCGCCGGCCTTGCGCGAGTAGTCGCGGTAGAGCATCGAGGCCACCGCGTCCACGCGCAGGCCGTCGATATGGAAGTGCTTGAGCCAGTGCAGCGCCGAGGCCAGCATGAAGCCGCGAACTTCGTTGCGGCCAAGGTTGTAGATCAGCGTGTTCCAGTCTTGGTGGAAGCCTTCCAGCGGATTGTCATACTCATACAGCGCAGTGCCGTCGAAGCGCGCCAGGCCGTGCTCGTCGGTGGGGAAATGCGCCGGCACCCAGTCGAGGATCACACCGATGCCGCCCTGGTGGCAGGCGTCGATGAAATACGCGAAGTCCTCGGCGCTGCCGTAGCGTGAAGTGGGCGCGAACAGAGAAAGTGGCTGGTAGCCCCAGGAGCCGCCGAACGGGTGCTCCATGATCGGCATCAGCTCGATATGGGTAAAGCCCAGCTCCTGCACGTAAGGCACCAAACGCTCGGCCAGTTCACGCCAGTTGTAGTAGCGGGCGACCTCGCCGGCGTCGTCTAGCTCGCAGCGCCAGGAGCCGGCGTGCAACTCGTATATCGACAGTGGCGCGCTATAGGCGTGGCGTTGGGCCCTGTGTTCCAGCCACTGGCCATCTCGCCATTCGTGGGCCAGGGCGCCGGCCACCTTCGAGGCGGTGCTCGGCGGCAATTCGGTGGCGCGCGCCAGGGGGTCGGCCTTGAGGGGCAGCACGCCGTCCTGGCCGAGCACTTCGAACTTGTAGGTCTCGCCCACGCCAAGGCGCGGCACGAACAGCTCCCACACCCCGGCGCCATGGCGCAGGCGCATGGGGTGGCGGCGACCATCCCAGTTGTTGAATTCGCCCACCACCGACACCCGCCGGGCATTCGGCGCCCATACCGAGAAGCACACCCCGGCAACCCCATCCACCTCGGTCGGCTGGGCGCCGAAACGCCCGGACAGGTCGCGGTGATTGCCCTCGGCGAACAGGTACATGTCCATCTCGCCCAACTGCGGGCCGAAGCTGTAAGGGTCCTCGGTGACCTGCTCGCCGCCGGCCCAGCCGATCTGCAGCAGGTAGGGGGCCGCCTGGTCCAGGTGCGCGGTGAACAGCCCGGGCACGCCACCCTGGCGCATCTCGGCGAGTACCCGGCCGTCGTCGCGGGCCAGCACGCGCACGCTCAGGGCACTGGGCAGGAAGGCCCGGATGAACTGGCCGCCCGCACCATCGGGGTGCGGGCCGAGTACGGCGAACGGGTCGGCGTGCTCGGCGCGGGCCAGGGCATCGAGATCCCGTTGCCGAAGGCCGCCGTTGTCACGCGTGGTTGCATTCATCTATGACTCTCCCCAGGTACTGATCAGGCCATGCAGGCCATGCAAAGGCACGGCCAGCCAACTTGGCCGGTTCTCGGCTTCATAGGTAATTTCGTAGGCGGCTTTCTCCAGGCAGAACAGCTCCAGCGCCGCGCGCTCGCCCTCGGCCTGCTGCCAGGCGTGGGGCATGGCGGCGGTGGCCAACCCGTAGGCTTCGACGAAGGCATGGCGCGACTGGTGCAGGTACTGCCGGGCGACCCGCTGCCGGGCCTGGCGCGCGGCCTCGGAGAGGTCTACCGCCGAAGCGCTGCGCAGGATCATCGCAGCAGCATAGTCGAAGGATCGCAGTACACCGCTGACATCCTTGTACGGGCTGTGCTTGGCCCGGCGCTCGTCCAGTGGCCGCGCCGGCTCGCCCTCGAAATCGATCAGGTAGGCGTCACCCTGCACCACCAGCACCTGGCCCAGGTGCAGGTCGCCGTGTACCCGCATCAGCAGCCCGCCCTGGGCCTGGCGGGCGAGGCTATCGACATGCTGTCGCAGGCCTGCGCGCTGTTGCTGCAGGTCGTCGACCAGGGCCTGACTGTCGCTGTCGAGGGTGTCACGGTGCTGGGCGAGCAGGTCGAGGGCATGGCTCAGCTCGGCACTGATCTGGCGGCTCCAACGCTCGCTGTCGCGGGTGTCGCTCGGGCGTGAACGGAACGCTTCGTCGCCGCTCGGCGCGGCCAGCAGCAGGTGCATCTCGCCCAGGCGCTGGCCGAGCAAGGCGGCAAAACCGGTCAGCTCGACCAAGGCGTCGGTGTGCGCTTCCTGCTCGACGCTGGCGGGTTCCATCTGGTCGCGGATCGCCCGTTCCAGGGTGTTCTGCGTCCAGTCCCAGGCATCGCCCTGGTTGCTCAGGTAGCCCTGGGCGATCATCAGCAGGTGCGGCTGCTTGCTGTCGTCCACGCGGCTGACCCAGGCCAGCAATGGGGAGATATTGGCAAAGCCGGCGGCGGTCAGGTAGGCGCTCATCTCCAGCTCCGGGTGAATGCCCGGATTGACCCGGCGAATCAACTTGAGCACCAGGCTGCCGCTCACCACCACCGAGCTGTTGGACTGCTCGGCGCTCAGGTAGCGCACCTCGCTGTGCTCATCGAGCTGCAGCGCGGCCAACTGCTCAGTGCTGTGGAAGCGCAACTCGCCCAGGCCATCGCCACAGGCCAGCCGCAGGCCGTCCTGGCAGCCCTGGAGCACGGCGCGAATGAAGGGTTCGAGCACGAAGGCGTCGGTGATCAGCCCCACCTGGCGGCCACGGCGTACCCGCGACAGCGCCAACTGCTGGGGCAGCGCGGCATTGATCTGTTCCTCCGGCAACAAGCCGAAGGGTAGCTGGTAGTGGGTGACCACGCCCTCGCTGTGCACCTCCAGCTCGCCAAGCAGCACCGGCAACGCCGGGGTGGCCATGCGTACCCCATAGCGCAGGCGGACCTGGTCGATCGGCCCTTCCTTGCCGGCGAACCAGCGGCGCTTGGGCAGGTACTGCGGCAGGATCGCTGCCTGCAACGTCTCGCGGGCCGGTGATTCGAGCAGTTCCTCCATGCGCTTGCGCAGCACCAAAGTAGTCAGCTCGGGCAGGCCCTCGCTGGGCTGGATATGCCAGCTGGGCATGCGGTCGTGGCTGGCCAGCAGGAACCAGTAGAAGCCATAGGGCGGCAACGTCAGCAGGAACGGCAACTGGCCGATGGGCGGGAACGCGCTGCCACCAAGCATCTCCACCGGCACCTTGTCGGCGTACTGCGACAGTTCCAGCTCCGCGGCCTGGGCGGCCCGCGAGACATTGGCCACGCACAGCACGATCTCGACGTTGCCCTCGGCATCGGTGTATTCGCGGATATAGGCCAGCACCCGCCGGTTGCTCGGCGTGAGCATCTTCAGGCTGCCGCGACCGAAGGCCTTCTGCTGCTTGCGCACCGCCAGCAGCCGACGGTTCCAGTTGAGCAGCGAATGCGGGTCGTGGGCCTGGGCCTCGACGTTGATCGTCTGGTAGCCGTACAGCGGGTCCATGATTGGCGGCAGCACCAGGCGCTGCGGGTCGGCGCGGGAGAAACCTCCGTTGCGGTCCGGCGACCACTGCATGGGGGTGCGCACGCCATCGCGGTCGCCCAGATAAATGTTGTCGCCCATGCCCAGTTCATCACCGTAGTACAGCGTCGGCGTGCCGGGCATCGACAGCAGCAGGCTGGTGAGCAGCTCGATACGCCGCCGGTCACGCTGCAACAGCGGCGCCAGGCGCCGGCGAATCCCCAGGTTGATGCGCGCGCGACGGTCCTGGGCGTAGTAGTTCCACAGGTAGTCGCGCTCGCGGTCGGTGACCATTTCCAAGGTCAGCTCATCATGGTTGCGCAGGAAGATCGCCCACTGGCAGTTGGCCGGGATCTCCGGGGTCTGGCGCAGGATATCGGTGATCGGGAAACGGTCCTCCATGGCCAGGGCCATGTACATGCGCGGCATCAGCGGAAAGTGGAAGGCCATGTGGCATTCGTCGCCGTCGCCCTCGCCGAAGTACGGGCGCGTGTCCTCGGGCCACTGGTTGGCCTCGGCCAGCAGCATGCGGTCGGGGTAGTTGGCATCGATCTCGGCACGGATCGCCTTGAGTACCGCGTGGGTTTCGGGCAGGTTCTCGTTGTTGGTGCCGTCGCGTTCGATCAGGTAGGGAATGGCATCCAGGCGCAGGCCATCGACACCCAGGTCGAGCCAGAAACGCATCACCCCGATCACCGCCTTGAGCACCTGCGGGTTGTCGAAGTTCAGGTCCGGCTGGTGCGAGTAGAAGCGGTGCCAGAAGTACTGGCCGGCCACCGGGTCCCAGGTCCAGTTGGATTTCTCGGTGTCGAGGAAGATTATCCGCGTGCCGTCGTACTTCTGGTCATCGTCCGACCACACGTAGAAGTCCCGCGCCTTGCTGCCGCGCTTGGCGTGGCGGGCGCGCTGGAACCAGGGGTGCTGGTCGGAGGTGTGGTTGATGACCAGCTCGGTGATCACCCGCAGGCCGCGCTTGTGGGCCTCTGCGATGAAGCGCCGGGCATCGGCCATGCTGCCGTAGTCCGGGTGCACGGCCTTGTATTCGCCGATGTCGTAGCCGTCGTCACGCCGCGGCGAGGGGTAGAACGGCAGCAGCCAGAGGGTGTTGACGCCCAGTTCGGCGATGTAGTCGAGCTTGCCGATCAGGCCCGCGAAATCGCCGATGCCGTCGTTGTTCGCATCGAAGAACGATTTCACGTGCAGTTGGTAGATCACTGCGTCCTTGTACCACAGCGGGTCGTCGATGAAGGCTGCCGGGCGGGAACGCTTGGCCATGTGCGACTCCTTTCATTTTCCGGTTCGGCACGCCCCTTGTAGGAGCGGCCTTGTGTCGCGAAAGGGGCGCGAAGCGGCCCCAGGATTTCAGCGACGCGCAGATATTGCCGGGCAGTTAGCGCAGCTTCTCGATGCGCCAGATACCGAACGGCTGGTGCCAGGGCTCGATGCGCATCCATTGGGTCTTGCCGTGCCAGGTCCAGCGGTGGCCGTTCATCAGATCCTCGCCCTGGGTATCGGCGTTGTCGTCCAGCCCCAGCTCCCACAGCGGCAACTCGAAGCTGGCCTCCTGGGCGTTATAGGGGTCGAGACTGATGGCCACCAGGATGACGTTGTCGCGCTCGGGCGTGCGCTTGGCGAAGTACAGGATCTGGTCGTTCCAGCAGTTGAGGAACACCACCCCCAGGTGCGTCTGCAGGGCACGGTTCTGGCGGCGGATGCGATTGAGCTGGGCGATCTCGGCGACGATGTTGCCGGGCTGGGTGAAGTCCCGGGGGCGGATCTCGTATTTCTCCGAGTCCAGGTACTCCTCCTTGCCCGGCAGCGGCGTGCCCTCGCACAGCTCGAAGCCCGAATACATGCCCCACAGACCCGAGCCCATGGTCGCCAGCGCCGCGCGGATGAGAAAGCCCGGGCGGCCGGAGGTCTGCAGGAAGTACGGGTTGATGTCCGGGGTGTTGACGAAGAAGTTCGGTCGGTAGCACTGGCTCCACGGCGGCTGGTTGAGCTGCTCGAAGTATTCACGCAGCTCCTGCTTGCTGTTGCGCCAGGTGAAGTAGGTGTAGCTCTGCGCATAACCGACCTTGCCCAGGCGCGCCATCATCGCCGGGCGGGTGAAGGCCTCGGCAAGGAAGATCACCTCGGGGTGCTGGCTGCGCACATTGGCGATCAGCCATTGCCAGAACGGCAGCGGCTTGGTGTGCGGGTTGTCGACGCGGAAGGTCCTGACCCCCTCCTCGACCCAGCCGAGCACCACGTCGCGCAGCGCCAGCCACAGGCTCGGCACCGCCTCGGGGGCGTAGAAGTCGACGTTGACGATGTCCTGGTATTTCTTCGGCGGGTTTTCCGCGTAGCGGATGGTGCCGTCGGGGCGCCAGCTGAACCAGCCAGGGTGCTCCTGCAGCCAGGGGTGGTCCTGGGAGCACTGGATGGCGAAGTCCAGGGCGATTTCCAGGCCGTGCTCGGCGGCGGCGGCGACCAGGCGGCGGAAGTCCTCGCGGCTGCCCAGCTGCGGGTGGATGGCGTCGTGCCCGCCTTCGGGGCTGCCGATGGCATAAGGGCTGCCGGGGTCGCCGGGCTCGGCCTGCAAGGCGTTGTTGCGGCCCTTGCGGTGCTTCATGCCGATGGGGTGGATCGGCGGAAAATACAACACATCGAAGCCCATGTCGCGGATCATCGGCAGACGCTGGCGCACGTCGTCGAAGGTGCCGTGGCGCTCGGGGTCGTCGGTGACCGAGCGCGGGAACAGCTCGTACCAGCTGGCGAACTGCGCCGCCTCGCGGTCGACGTCCAGCGGCAGTTCGGCACTGCGGGTCAGGTAGCTGCGGTGTTCGGCCTCGAACATCAACTGCGCGGCGTCGCGGTGCAACAACAGCGCCACCTGATCGTCCGCCGACAACCCCGGCAGGCGCTGCTGCAATTGTTCAAGCTGCTCGCGCAGCAGGCCATCACTGCGTTCGATGCCCTTGCCCAGCAGCAGGCGCCCCTCCTCCAGCTCCAGCTTCACCTCCACGCCGGCGGCGTACTTCTTCTCCAGGTCATGGCAGTAGCTGGCCCAAGGGTCGATCCAGGCCTCGATGCTGAACAGATGCACGCCCAGCTCGGCAGGCGTGAATTCGGCCAACCACAGGTCGTTGCCCGGCGAGTGCATGGCCACGCAGTGCCAGCGCCGGCTGTGGGCCTGGCGCCAGTGCAGGGTCACGGCCAGGCGATCGTGGCCATCGCAGTACACCTTGGCGCTCACCTCGACCTTGTGCCCGCGCACCGCCTTGGCCGCGAAGGTGCCACCGTCGAGCACCGGGCTGATGTCCTCAATCACGATGCGCGGCGCCAGCAAGGCCTGGGACAGGCTGATGGCCTGGTCCGGGTGATCACCTGCCGTGGGCACGCTTTCGAACGGCTCGTTACCAGACATCGATCTTGCTCCCCTGGGCTGGTGGCGGTAAGGGTTCAGAGCCGTGCGCAAGCGCGAGGGTTCAAAAAAATGAGCGCAGGGCGCAAACCCGGGTCAAAGCCTGCAACACCTCTTCATTCATCCCACGAGGTCAGGCCCATGAATATTCCCATTCCACCGGAGACACCCGACCCGAACATCGACGACCCGGCGCTCCCGCCGCCGGTGCCCGAGGAGGAGCCGGACGAACTGCCGAGCAAGCCGAGCGTGCCGCCGACCGTGGGCGACCCGCCGAGCCAGGAGCCGCCGGTGAAAGCTTGAGGATAGACAAGGCTGCGCAAATCTGGCCACCTTGGCCGGCCCTGTCGCGGGGCCGGCATTCACAGCACAAACCTGGCTCAACCGCACCTGGCATTTCTACCAGTAGCACCTGCCCGCAAAGCCACGTACAGAGTAGCCTCACTCTCTGACGATCCTTCCGGCATGCACTCACGCCTCTACCTCGCCTTCCACGTGCAATGGATCCTCGCAAGCTTCCTGGAGCAGAGCCTGCACCAAATCCGCCCCGACATCACCCTGGACGAGCTGGGCGCCGACAGCTTCGACCTCGTGGAGCTGCAGGCGATCATGGAGGAAACCTTCGGCATCTTCATCGCCGAGCCCCTGCGGGCCCACGTCACCTTCGCCGAACTGGTCGACCTGATCTACAAGACCATGGCTAACCCCCCAGCTCCTCCACACTGATCTCGCGCATGCGAAACTTCTGCACCTTCCCTGTCACCGTCATCGGGAATTCATCGACAAAGCGGAAATGCCTTGGCGCCTTGAAATGCGCCAGCCTGGCCTTGCACCACTGCTGCAGCTCATCCGCCGTGGCGCTGTGCCCCGGGTGCAGGCGAATCCACGCCACCACCTCCTCGCCATACTTGCTGCATGGAATCCCCACCACTTGTGCCTCGGCCACCGCCGGGTGGGTATGGAAGAACTCCTCCAGCTCGCGGGGATAGATGTTCTCGCCGCCGCGAATGATCATGTCCTTGTTGCGCCCGACGATGCGCACGTAGCCGTCGTCATCCATCACCGCCAGGTCGCCGCTGTGCATCCAGCCGGCCGGATCGATGGCGTCATGGGTGGCCTGCTGGTTGTCCCAGTAACCGAGCATCACGCTGTAGCCGCGGGTGCACAGCTCGCCGATCTCGCCACGGCCAACGATGCGCCCATCGCTATCCACCAGCTTGGTCTCCAGCTGCGGCTGGGTGCGGCCGACCGTGGTCACGCGCAGCTCCAGCTCGTCGTCCGGGCCGGTCTGCAGCGACACCGGGCTGGTCTCGGTCATGCCGTAGGCGATCTGCACCTGGGCCATGTGCAACTGATCGATGACCTTGCGCATGACCTCGATCGGGCAGGTGGCGCCGGCCATGATGCCGCTGCGCAGGCTCGACAGGTCGAGCTGGGCCCGTAGCGGATGATCGAGCATGGCAATGAACATGGTCGGCACGCCATACAGGATGCTGGCCCGCTCCTCGGCCACGGCGCGCAGGGTCAGCTCGGCGTCGAAGGCATCGTTGGGGTAGATCATGGTGGCGCCATGGGTGATGCAGCCGAGGTTGGCCATGACCATGCCGAAGCAGTGGTACAACGGCACCGGGATCACCATGCGGTCGTGCTCGCTCAGGCCCAGGCCCTGGCCGACCATGTAGCCGTTGTTGAGGATGTTGTAGTGGCTGAGGGTGGCGCCCTTGGGAGCGCCCGTGGTGCCGGAGGTGTACTGGATGTTCACCGGTTGGTCGAACTGCAGCTCGGCCTGGCGAGCCGCGTAGTCGGCCTCGCTCACCGCCCCTGCCCGCCCGGCCAGCATGGCCCAGGGCATAAAGCCTGGCGGCGGCTCGGCGGCCAGACTGACCACGCCGCGCAGCTCTGGCAGGCGCTCGCTGGCCAGTTCGCCAGGCGCCGCGGTCGCCAGCTCCGGCACCAGTTCCTGCACCATCGCGTGGTAATCGGAGGCCTTGAACGCGCCGGCGCACACCAGCCAGCGGCAGCCCGACTGACGCAGCACGTAATCCAGCTCGCCGACGCGGTAGGCCGGGTTGATATTGACCAGGATCGCGCCGACCTTGGCCGTGGCCAGTTGCAGGATGCACCACTGGGCGCAGTTGGGCGCCCAGATGCCGACCCGCTCACCAACAGCCATGCCTAACGCCAGCAAGGCCCGGGCATGGGTATCGACCTCGGCGGCCAGTTCACGCCAGCTGTAGCGCAGGCCCTGGTGGAGCACCACCAGGGCCTCGCGTTCGGCATGGCGGGCGACGGTGGCATCGAAGGCCTGACCGATGGTCTGGGTCAGCAGGGGCTGGTCCTGGCGGCCGCGGGTATAGCTTGGTTGAGGCATGGATGTCCCTTCTTTGTGATTGTTCTGGGCATGACTGAAGCAGGCGCGAATTACTCTGGCGCAGATTTACGTTTACGTAAAGGTGATTGACAGCCTGCTGAGCCAGGTTTACGTTAACGTCAACCACGCATCACTGCGGCTGGACAGGAGCGAGGTTGTGGCAGCGGGCTAGCCCCGCGATGAGGCCGGACCAGTCGATGCAACTGGCCGTTCTGACGGGCATCGCGTGGCCAGCCCGCTGCCACAACCCAGCTCCCGCAAAGCCGCCGTGATACCTCGAACATCAAGAACAACAAGGTGCCCGCGCATGCATTACCCCACCCTGAACTTCGCCCTCGGCGAGACCATCGACATGCTCCGCGACCAGGTGCGCACCTTCGTCGCCGCCGAACTGGCACCGCGCGCCGCGCAGATCGATCAGGACAACCTGTTCCCCGCCGACATGTGGCGCAAGTTCGGCGACATGGGCCTGCTGGGCATCACCGTGGCGGAACAATACGGCGGCGCCGGCCTGGGCTACCTGGCCCACGTGGTGGCCATGGAAGAGATCAGCCGGGGTTCGGCGTCGGTGGCCCTGTCCTATGGCGCCCACTCCAACCTGTGCGTCAACCAGATCAACCGCAACGGCACTCACGAGCAGAAGCTCAAGTACCTGCCCAAGCTGATCAGCGGCGAACATATCGGCGCCCTGGCCATGAGCGAGCCCAATGCCGGCTCCGACGTGGTGTCGATGAAACTGCGCGCCGAAAAACGCGGCGACCGCTATGTGCTCAACGGCAGCAAGACCTGGATCACCAACGGCCCCGACGCCAACACCTACGTGATCTACGCCAAGACTGACCTGGACAAGGGCCCGCACGGCATCACCGCGTTCATCGTCGAGCGCGACTGGAAGGGTTTCAGCCGCAGCAACAAGTTCGACAAACTCGGCATGCGCGGCTCCAACACCTGCGAGCTGTTCTTCGATGACGTCGAAGTGCCGCAAGAAAACATCCTCGGCCAGCTCAACGGCGGCGTGCGCGTGCTGATGAGCGGCCTGGACTACGAGCGCGTGGTGCTGTCGGGCGGCCCGACCGGCATCATGCAGAGCTGCATGGACCTGGTCGTGCCGTACATCCACGACCGCAAGCAGTTCGGCCAGAGCATCGGCGAGTTCCAGCTGATCCAGGGCAAGATCGCCGACATGTACACCCAACTCAATGCCAGCCGCGCCTACCTGTACGCCGTGGCCCAGGCCTGCGACCGCGGCGAGACCACCCGCAAGGACGCCGCCGGGGTGATCCTTTATACCGCCGAACGCGCCACGCAGATGGCCCTGGAGGCGATCCAGATCCTCGGCGGCAACGGCTACATCAATGAATTCCCGGCTGGCCGCCTGTTGCGCGACGCCAAGCTGTACGAGATTGGCGCCGGCACCAGCGAGATCCGCCGGATGCTGATCGGCCGCGAACTGTTCAACGAAACCCGCTGAGCATAAGGAACGGGCGCACATGGCTACCCTGCACACCCAGATCAACCCGCGCTCGGCGGAGTTCGCCGCCAACAGCGCGGCCATGCTCGAACAGGTCCAGGCCTTGCGCGGCCTGCTCGCCCAGGTCAGTCAGGGCGGCGGGCCGAAGGCGCAGGAGCGGCATACCTCGCGGGGCAAGCTGCTGCCTCGCGAGCGTATCGACCGCCTGCTCGACCCGGGCTCGGCGTTCCTCGAAATCGGCCAACTGGCCGCCCATGAGGTGTACGGCGAAGACGTGCCGGCCGCCGGCGTGATCGCCGGCATCGGCCGCGTCGAGGGCGTGGAGTGCATGATCGTGGCCAACGACGCCACGGTAAAAGGCGGCTCCTACTACCCGCTGACGGTGAAAAAGCACCTGCGCGCGCAGACTATCGCCCTGCAGAATCGCCTGCCGTGCATCTACCTGGTGGACTCCGGCGGCGCCAACCTGCCGCGCCAGGACGAGGTGTTCCCCGACCGCGAGCACTTCGGGCGGATCTTCTTCAACCAGGCCAACATGAGTGCCTTGGGCATCCCGCAGATCGCCGTGGTAATGGGCTCGTGCACTGCCGGTGGCGCCTATGTGCCAGCGATGGCCGACGAAGCGATCATGGTGCGCCAGCAGGCGACCATCTTCCTGGCCGGCCCGCCACTGGTGAAAGCGGCGACGGGTGAAGTGGTGAGTGCCGAGGACCTTGGCGGCGCCGACGTGCACTGCCGCACCAGCGGCGTGGCCGACCATTACGCCGACAACGACGAACATGCCCTGGCCATCGCCCGCCGCAGCGTGGCCAACCTCAACTGGCACAAGCTCGGCAAGCTGCAATGCCAGGCGCCGATCGCGCCGCTGTATGGCGCCGAGGAGCTGTATGGCGTGGTGCCAGCCGACGCCAAGCAGCCGTTCGACGTGCGCGAGGTGATCGCGCGGCTGGTCGACGGCTCGCTGTTCGATGAGTTCAAGGCGCTGTTCGGCACCACCCTGGTGTGCGGTTTCGCCCACCTGCACGGCTACCCGGTGGCGATCCTGGCCAACAACGGCATCCTCTTCGCCGAGGCCGCGCAAAAAGGCGCGCACTTCATCGAACTGGCCTGCCAGCGCGGCATCCCGCTGCTGTTTTTGCAGAACATCACCGGCTTCATGGTCGGCAAGAAGTACGAGGAAGGCGGCATCGCCAAGCATGGCGCCAAGCTTGTGACCGCGGTGGCCTGCGCCCAGGTGCCGAAGTTCACGGTGATCATCGGTGGCAGTTTCGGCGCTGGCAACTATGGTATGTGCGGCCGCGCCTACGATCCGCGCTTCCTGTGGATGTGGCCCAACGCGCGGATCGGCGTGATGGGCGCCGAGCAGGCCGCCGGGGTGCTGGCCCAGGTCAAGCGCGAGCAGAGCGAGCGCAGCGGCGAGGTGTTCAGCAGCGAAGACGAGAAGAAGCTCAAGCAGCCGATCCTCGACCAGTACGAGCGCCAGGGCCACCCCTACTACTCCAGCGCCCGGCTGTGGGACGACGGTGTCATCGACCCAGCGCAGACCCGCGATGTGCTCGGCCTGGCCTTGTCGGCCGCGCTGAACGCCCCGATCGAACAGAGCCGCTTCGGCATTTTCCGGATGTGACCCATGAGCGACTTCGCGACTATCGAACTGGAACACGACCCGCGCGGCTTCGCCACCCTGTGGCTCAGCCGCGAAGACAAGAACAATGCCTTCAACGCGCAGATGATCCGCGAACTGATCGTCGCCCTCGACCGCCTGGCCGAGGACAGCCGCCTGCGCTTCGTGCTGCTGCGCGGTCGTGGCCGGCACTTCAGCGCCGGGGCCGACCTTGCCTGGATGCAACAGTCGGCGGCACTGGACTTCAACACCAACCTCGACGACGCCCATGAACTCGGCGAGCTGATGTACGCCCTGCACCGGCTCAAGGCTCCGACCTTGGCCGTGGTGCAAGGCGCCGCCTTCGGTGGCGCCCTGGGGCTGATCAGTTGCTGCGACATGGCCATCGGTGCCGAGGACGCCCAGTTGTGCCTGTCCGAGGTTCGCATCGGCCTGGCGCCCGCGGTGATCAGCCCGTTCGTGGTCAAGGCCATCGGCGAGCGCGCCGCGCGTCGCTACGCCCTCACCGCTGAGCGCTTCAGCGGCGTGCGTGCCCGCGATCTGGGCCTGCTGGCCGAGGTCTACCCAGCCGCCGAGCTCGACGCCCAGGTCGAGGCCTGGGTGAGCAACCTGCTGCACAACAGCCCCCAGGCCCTGCGCGCCACCAAGGAACTGCTGCGCGAAGTGGACGACGGCGAATTGAGCCCGGCCCTGCGCCGCTACTGCGAGAACACCATCGCCCGCATCCGTGTCAGCGCCGAAGGCCAGGAGGGCCTGCGCGCCTTCCTGGAAAAACGCCGCCCGGCCTGGCAAGACAACAAGGAACCGCGCCCATGAGCCGCCCTACCCTGACCACCCTGCTGGTCGCCAACCGCGGCGAAATCGCCTGCCGGGTGATGCGTACCGCCAAGGCCATGGGCCTGACCACCGTGGCCGTGCACAGCGCCACCGACCGCAACGCCCGCCACAGCCGCGAAGCCGATATCCGCGTCGACCTCGGCGGCGCCAAGGCGGCCGACAGCTACCTGGTGATCGACAAGCTGATCGCCGCCGCCAAGGCCAGCGGCGCCCAGGCCATCCACCCAGGTTATGGCTTTCTGTCCGAGAACGCAGGCTTCGCCCGCGCTATCGAACAGGCCGGGCTGATCTTCCTCGGCCCACCGGCCAGCGCCATCGACGCCATGGGCAGCAAGTCGGCGGCCAAGGCATTGATGGAGGCCGCTGGCGTGCCGTTGGTACCGGGCTATCACGGCGAGGCCCAGGACCTGGAAACCTTCCGCGCCGCCGCCGAGCGCATCGGCTATCCGGTACTGCTCAAGGCCAGCGCTGGCGGTGGCGGCAAGGGCATGAAGGTGGTGGAGGAGGAAAGCCAGCTGGCCGACGCCCTGGCCTCGGCGCAGCGTGAAGCGCAGTCGTCGTTCGGCGATGCGCGCATGCTGGTGGAAAAATACGTGCTCAAGCCGCGGCATGTGGAGATCCAGGTGTTCGCCGACCAGCATGGCAACTGCCTGTACCTCAACGAGCGCGATTGTTCGATCCAGCGCCGCCACCAAAAGGTGGTGGAAGAGGCGCCGGCGCCAGGCCTGTCGCCCGAGCTGCGCCAGGCCATGGGCGAGGCGGCGGTGCGCGCGGCCCAGGCCATTGGCTACGTGGGCGCCGGCACCGTCGAGTTCCTGCTCGATGCCCGGGGCGAGTTCTTCTTCATGGAGATGAACACCCGCCTGCAAGTGGAACACCCGGTCACCGAAGCCATCACCGGGCTCGACCTGGTGGCCTGGCAGATTCGCGTGGCCTGCGGCGAGGCGCTGCCGATCAGCCAGGCGCAGGTGCCGCTGATCGGCCATGCCATCGAGGTGCGGCTGTACGCGGAGGATCCGGCCAACGAATTCCTGCCGGCCACCGGCACCCTGGCGCTGTACCGCGAATCGGCGCCGGGCGAAGGCCGCCGGGTGGACAGCGGCGTCAGCGAGGGCGACGTGGTATCGCCGTTCTACGACCCGATGCTGGGCAAGCTGATCGCCTGGGGGCAGGACCGCGAGCAAGCGCGCCTGCGACTGCTGGCGATGCTCGATGAGTTCGCCATTGGCGGGCTGAAGACCAACATTGCCTTCCTGCGCCGCATCCTGGCGCACCCAGCGTTCGCCGAGGCGGAGCTGGACACCGGGTTCATTCCGCGTCATCAGGACGTGCTGCTACCCCCGCCACAGGAGCTGCCGGCGCAATTCTGGGAGGCCGCCGCCGAAGCCTGGCTGCAAGGCGAGCCTGCGCAACTGCGCCAGGACGACCCCGCCTCGCCCTGGACCTTGCGCGATGGCCTGCGCCTGGGGCTACCGGCACGCAGTAGCGTGCACCTGCAATGCGACGGGCATGAGCAGGCTGTGGCGTTGGAGCGTAGTGCGCCTTCGACTTATTGCCTGGAGGGGGAGCAGCTGTGTCATGACCACGACGGCCTGCGCCGTCGTTACCTGGCGGTTCGCCGGGGCGGTACGCTGTACCTGCAGTGGCAGGGCGAATTGCACGCCGTCAGTGCCCATGATCCGATCGCCGCGGCCGAGGCCAGCCACAGCCACCAGGGCGGCCTGGGGGCGCCGATGAACGGCAGTATCGTGCGGGTGCTGGTGGAGCCGGGGCAGGTGGTAGAGGCCGGTACCGCGCTGGTGGTGCTGGAGGCGATGAAGATGGAACACAGCATTCGCGCGCCCCATGGTGGGACGGTGAAGGCGTTGTTCTGCCAGGAAGGGGATATGGTCAGCGAGGGGACGGTGCTGGTGGAGTTGGAGGGGGCGTGATTGCGGCAATGTGCCCGCCGAAAGGTTTGCAGCGCCTATAAGATCGAGCGCCGCCCACGCGGCGCTCGATCTTATAGGCGCTGCAAGGCTACTGTCTGGCACCTCGCAACCCCAACACGGCTACGCGCGAACCTAAAGCACCCCGTGCATGCGCACCACAACACCAAGAAACTCGCACCCCTCCTCGCACAGCACCGTCGGATACAAGGTATTGAGCGGCCTGAGCATCCGCTGCCCGCCCTCCTCGATCAACTCACGCAGCACCGCCGGCTTACCGGGCTGGCGCGCCACTACCAGCCTGCCCGGCGTCACCTCGATCCCCGCATCCACCAACACCCGCATGCCCAGCGGCACGCTCCTGCCGCTGGCGGCGTTCATCGAATCGTTCTCGACCGGCAACCAGAATGCGTTGCCTGCAGGCATATAGTCGGTCAGCTCGTGGATTTCACTGGTTGCCGGCAGCGGCCCGTCCAGGTCGACCCAGCTCAACACTGGCAAGCGAAAGCTGGCATGGCGCAAGGCATTGACCGAAAGCGGTCGTTCCACGGCATAGACACCCCTGGTTTCGCGAACCGTGGCGTCACGCTCGACCACCATCACCCGCGCTTCGAGGTACACCAGCCCGAGCTTTTCCAGCTTCTCGTTGACTGTCACCAGGGTGGGCCTGCGCGTGCCACGCAGCCAATGGCCGACACCGCCTTGGGTCATGCCCAGGCGTTCGGCCAGTTGGTGCTGCTTGAGGTTGTGCTCGCGCTGGTAGCGCGACAGAAATTCGATCCAGTTTTCCATGGCTGTGAACGATACGGACTGGATGAACGGCATCAATACACATCCTGAATTATCTCAGAACTCAACAATAATACAAATTGACCTAACATCAACGCTCATTGTCCTCGAAGGGATTTCACAGGAGCAGTCATGAGTAATTCGACAAAAGAAGAAACAGATCTCGACGAAGAAGCAGCCCGCCGCGCCCTCGACTATTACCTCAACCCCACCCCCAGCAAGCCTGACCTGGAGCGTTCGCTGTGGACCTTGCGCGAAGGCGTCAGCAACGCCCAGGCCAGCGAGCATGCCATGGCCCTGCTGCGCTGCGCGGCCGCCACGGCGCAGGAAACCGGCAGCCACCTGCAGGGCACCACACGGGAAGTGGTATTTGCGCTAATGCACATGATGAACATGGCCCGGGCCCTGCTGGAGCAGTGCCACGCCACGGAAAAGGCAGGTAATCGCTAGGGAGAACGTGATAGCCGACGAACGGCAATAGCCCCAGTTGCCGGGGACGAGGAAGGCGTCAGGAAGATTTTTTTACCGATGCACGGAAAAATCATTTGACTGGCAAATGATAACGATTATTATTGCACTCAGCAGGTCGCGAGACCCGCTGGATAACCTGCAACGTCCTCAGGTCGGACGCTCAGATTATCTCCTCATCAGGCTAATCACGGTTTTTGACCCGGCTTTTGCCGGGTCATTTTTTTTGGCTCTTCAGGCTAATGAAGATCGTTTGATGGCGCCGATGATAGCAAAAGTGTGTCAGCACGTGAACGCTCATTACAAATCTTTGCCGAATCAGCACTTGAGAATCAATCTCGTTAAGGCTAAGCTGATCTCGCGTCAAGGAAGATGCCCCCACCCCTTCCCCAATGAGCAAGGAGCTGTCCATGACCCGTCTGCTGCTGCCCCTCGAGCATGATCCGCGCACGGCCGAACGGCACGGCGAAGACGCCTTGTTGCACGCGCTCAAGCGCCTGCCACGGCGGGTCCAGCAAGTGTTCCTGCTCAACCGTCTCGACCAGTTGGGTTTCGCCGAGATCGCCACGCGCCTCGACCTGCCGCTGGTCAGCATCGAGCGCCACATGAGCCAAGCCTTGAACGCCACCCGCCAGCCGGGCGACAGCCTGGGCGGTATCGCCGGACACTGGTACGTACGCCTGCAAAGCCCGCAGGTGACCGCCAGCGAACGCATCGACTTCCGCCGCTGGCTGGATGCCAGGCCCGAACACCTGCGCGCCTTCCACGACACCGAGCTGCGCTGGCGCAGCCTGCTCGCCCCGGCACGGCAACTGGGCCATGACGGCTGGTACCGGCAAGGACGCGCGGCATTGTCGCTGGGCGGGTGTTCGATTGCGGTTGGGCTGGGTGTCGCCGCACTGGTGGCGCTGGGCCTGTGGGCCTGAAGACTTCGCAATCCTTGTAGGAGCGGCCTTGTGTCGCGACAGGGTCGCATAGCGGCCCCGGCGATATCAGCTCGCCTCACGAATCCTGGGGCTGCTTCGCCCCCCTTTCGCGACACAAGGCCGCTCCTACACAGGTTAATCCCGATCAACATACGCACCCCCGCCCCAAGCGGTGTAGAGTACGGTCACAACAACGCCAACAGGAGGCTGGCAATGACCGTGACGCTCTCCCCGCTGCACATCGACTGCGATTTCGACTCCGGCAACATCCTGGTCCTGGACGCCAGCGACCCTGCGCACGTCCACCTGAACATCCGCCCCGACACCCACAGCGGGCACTTCCAGTGGTTCCACTTCAAGGCCAGCGGCCTGACCGCGGGCCAGGTTCATCGCTTCAGCCTGGACAACGCCCACCAGTCCTCCTACAAGAACGCCTGGACCGGCTACCACGCCGTGGCCTCGTATGACCAGCAAACCTGGTTCCGCGTGCCCAGCCAGTTCGACGGCAAGGCCCTGAGCTTCGACTTCAAGGCCGAACAGCCACAAGCCTGGTTCGCCTACTTCGAGCCCTACCCCCGTGCACGCCACAACCAGCTGATCGAGCGCGCCCGGCAGATCTCTGGCGTCGAGCTGCTGGCCAGCGGTCGCAGTGTGCAGGGCCGCGATATCCCGCTGCTACGCGCAGGTGACGGCGCCGCCGGCAAGCGCAAGCTGTGGATCATTGCCCAACAGCACCCCGGCGAGCATATGGCCGAATGGTTCATGGAAGGCGTGATCGACGCCCTCGAAGCCAATGGCCCGGTCATTGAGCAACTGCTGGCCAAAGCCGACCTGTACCTGATCCCCAACATGAATCCGGACGGCGCCTTCCTCGGCCACCTGCGCACCAACTTCAAGGGCAAGGACCTCAACCGCGCCTGGCAGGACGCCAGCGTCGAGCTGAGCCCCGAGGTGTTCTTCGCCCAGAGCCAGATGAAGCTGCATGGCGTGGACGCCTTCATCGATGCCCATGGCGACGAGGAAATCCCCCATGTGTTCACCGCGGCCTGCGAGGGCAACCCCGGCTACACGCCGCGCATCGCCAAGCTGGAAGAGCAGTTCCGCGGCACCCTGTGCAGCCTGACCCCGGACTTCCAGACGAAGTACGGTTACACCCGCGATGAGCCAGGCCAAGCCAACATGACCCTGGCCTGCAATGCCGTGGGCCAGGCCCATGACTGCCTGTCGCTGACCCTGGAGATGCCGTTCAAGGACCACGACGATGCGCCGAATCAGCGCACCGGCTGGTCGGGTGAGCGCTCCAAGGCGCTGGCCGGGGCGGTGCTTGAGACGTTGCTGAAGATGGTCGGCGATCTGCGCTGAGCTACGCCAGCACTCAAAACTGCACATCCAGAATCACGCTGTCGGTGTAGGTCGCCGCCGGCGGCGTGGCCTGGTCGGTGTACACCTTGGCGTTGTAGTTGAACACCTGGCTGCCCGTGCCGGTCCCCGCCCCGGGGTTCACCTCGGCATCGCTGCTCGAACGCCGCGCCGCGCCCACCGAGCCCCAGCGCACCACGCCGGCACTCTTGAAGATGTCGTAGGCCAGGTAGTTGTTGGCACTGGACTTCATCCGCCGCCGCCCGCCCGACACGTTCTGTCCGTCGTCCAGCCCCACCGTGTAGTTGCTGCCCTTGGTGCACGACACGCTCAGGCTCTGGTTCACCGTGCCGAACCCGGCCACCACCGGTGCGCTGGCGAAGCTGATGTTGGGCGTGGTGATCTGGCAGTCGTTGCTTACCGTCAGGCTGACGTTCAGGGTCTTGCTGCCACTGCCGATATCGCGCCCCAGGCAGATACTGCCGATGCCGATGCCCGAGCAGTAGTTCCAGCTCCAGGCCACGGTCAGCGTCTCCTGGTACAGGCCCGCGGCGACGTTGCTGCCGATCTGTGTACGCAGGTAGATCGGTACCGACTTGGGCGTCGGGCCATTGAGCAGGCCGAGCAGGTCGATGATGCCATTGCGCGCAAAGTCGAAGGCAACGCCCCGGGTGATCGGGTAGTTGACGCTGTTGTCGGCATACAGGGTGTAGTTGATGACATCGCCGGTCGGGCCGACCAGGCCACCGGAGGCGGGCGTGATGGTTGCGTAGAAGTGGTCATTGCTGGACAGCAGGCTGAGCAGCGAGCCGGTGCACTGCAAGCCGGAATTGGTGCTCGAGGCGGTCTGCACGGTGGTACGGACCAGCGTCGAGTTGACGGTGCCGAACGCCGCTGGCGTGGTGGCCACCGACGAGCACAGTGCCCAGGCCTGGCATGGCGCCAGCAACAGGCCAAACAGCAGGCCGTGCCGTCGAACATTCACTGGCACACCAGCGGACCGATCAACGGAATCGGCCCCTCCCCTTCAGGCAAGTCGAACGCCACCTGGCACTGCCCGCCATCGGCCTTGTCCACCTGCAGGCGGTTGTGCGGCGCCAGGTTCTCCAGGTAGACCAGCCCATCCCAGCCCACCACCGCCTCGGTGCCGCTTTCCTGGTGGCGTACCCGGCTGCCCAGCTTGAGCTCCTGCTGATTGCCGTCGACCAGCACCAGGCTCGCCGCCAGCACCCGCCTGAGCGGGAACTCCAGCAGGTAGCCGCTGCCACGGCGCACGGCCACGCGCTGCTCCACCTGCGGCGCGAGGACATCGGCCGGCAGCTCCATGGGGTCGATCTCGTACTTGCCCCGGTAATAGCCGCTGCTGTACGGCACCAGCAAATGGCCATTGCGGTCGGTGCGGCCGATCTGCTGGTTCTCGTAGCGCACCGGCACATCGGCATAGCCGCTGGTGCTGACTACCACGAAGGCATCGTCGATGCGGTTGGCGGCGAACAGCCCCGCGTCCATCAGCACCAGCGAACCGCTGGCGTCAGCCCAGCGGGTCATCTCGCCGCTGCTGCCGTAGGCGCCCACCTGCAACTGCACCGACTGCAGGCGCCAGGTCAGGTCGGCCTGGCGGTAGTCGTCGCGATTGCCACCGGTGGCGTAGCCCAGGTTGTAGCCCACCCCGCCCCCCACCGGCACCGCCTGGCTGTAGTTGACCCGCTGCAGGTCCTGGCCGTCCTTGCCGCGCTCGGCGCTGACGGCCAGGGTACCGCGCAGGTCGAAGGGGATCACCAGTTGCGCCTGCACCGCCCACTGGCTGTCACCGACCTCGCGGTTGGCCGACAGGTACAGGCTGCTGTTGCGCCACAGCGGCTTGCTCCAGCTGAGGTTGATAAGCCGCGTGCGCGTGCCGTCACCGGCGCGCACATCGAAGTAGCCGGCACCTAGGCTGCCGTAACTGTCCAGGTTCAGGCTCAGGGTCGCCTGCTCGCTGCGCTGGCTCAGGCGCGTGTAGGGGCTGTCGACCCGCGACAGGTCGGCGTAGTCGCCATGGCGCTGCACACGCTGGTAGTTGAAGCCGATGCGCCGGCTGTTGTACTGGTAGCCCAGCGCCAGCTGCTGGCCTGTATCGCCTTCGAAGCGGCTCTGGGTCACTGCCGCATTGAGCACGCCGAAGGTGCCCAGCCGCAAGTTGCCGCCCAGGCCGCCGAGCATCAGCGCCTCGGCGCTCTCGGCATGGGTTTCCACGGTGAAGTAATCGGAAACGCCGTGGCGCAAGGTGGCCGAGGCCACACCCGGGCCATAGGCGAAATCGCGCACGGCGTAGTCGCGGCGCAGGCTGCCGGCGGCCACCGAGAAGTCCGACAGGCCCTTGGCCAACAGGCTGCTGGTGACATAGAACGGCAAGGTGGTCGACACCTGCCGGCCCAAGGCATCGGTAGTGACCACCACCGCTTCGCCGGCGCCATTGATGAACGGCACATTGGTCAGGGTGTAGGGGCCGGGCTGCAGCTCGGTGCTGCTGCTCTTGTAGCCGTTGATGAACAGGTCCAGTGAAGTCGGCACGGCGGCTTCGCCGGCAAAGGCCGGCAGTGGATAGGTGACCAGGTCGGGACGGGCGCCGAAGTCGCGGGACAGTTGCAGGCCGCCCACGCGCACCGAGGTAGTCCAGGGCAGCGCGCCGGTCACCAGGTCGCCGGCCTCATAGGTGAGCAGGCGCTGTTCGTCGGTGTAGCGGAACGTGGTGTCATAACGCAGGAAGCCCTGGCGGCCCTGGGCAGTGGCGCCATTGAACGACTGGCGCCACTGCCCGGTGGTGGAAAAGGTGCCCCAGTCGTCGAACAGGCGCAGCTCGTTCCAGGCGGCCAGGTAGCTGCCGCCCTCATCGGTGTCGTTGAGGTAGGCGTCGTAGTTGAGCAAGGCGCCGAAGCTGCTGCGCGCATCGCTGGCCGGGTACAGGTTGCGATCACCGACCTGCTGGTCGGGCAGCCAGGCCGGCGGCACCTGCAGCAGCAGGCGCTGGTTCTGGCTGTCGTAGTCGCTGTGCAGGCCAGAGATGTCGTCCAGGGCCACCTCGCCCTGAGGCTCGCCCGGCAGCCTGACGCCCGCCGCGCGCAGCACTTCACTGGCCAGGTACAGGCGCCCGGCGCGCTGCTGCACCGGCACCAGCTCAGCCTTGGCCACCTGGTTCACCAGCAGGTCGAGGTACAGCGTGGCGTCGGCGATGGCGGCATGTTCCGAAGGCGGCGGCGGCAGCTCGTCGGCCACGCCCAGGCCGGGCCCCAGCACCGCCAGGCCCAGCCACAACCGGTGCGTTGCCACCCGCATCCAGCTCACACACGATTTCCAACCATCGCCGGGTCCTCCCTGGCCCCTGTGATCCGTTCAAGCGTGGTTCATTGACCCTGTTTGATGGCCTGCGCCACCTCCTGGCCGTTGACCCGCCCTTTCAGCACGCTGGCAGCACCCGGCGTGGCCGGGGCCGGCCAGCGCATGCTGGCGCCGGGCAACACATAGCCGAGCAGCCCTTCGACCAATGGCCTGTCCTGGCCAGCCTGCTGCAGCACCACATCGGTCAGGCGCGCATGCACAGGCCCGCTGTTGCGCAGCTCGACATAGGGCTTGCCCTGTACCGTCACCGCGCGCCAGCTCAACTGCGGCTTGCCCACGCCTTCGGCACTGCGCTTGCCCTCTGGGTCGGGCTTGCCCCACAGCCCTTCGCCGTAGACGAACAGCGGTACCGAATAACGCATCTGCAGGCGGATCGCCGCCTTCGGCCCTTCGCTGGCGGCATCAGCCGGCAACGGCGAGGGGATTTCGTCGATGATGATCCGGTACGCCTGCTCCTGGCCCGCGGGCGAACTGCCCGTGCGGGTCAGACGAATCAGTTGCTTCTGGCCCGCCGGGATATTGGCCACAGGCGGGCTACCGATGATCTCGCGCTGGGCCTGGAACTGCTCCTGGTACTCGCCCTGGTGCCAGGCAAACACCCGCACCTGCAGGCTGGCCGGCGCCGTGCCACGGTTTTCCAGCCACAGCGCGCCGGCCTTCTGGTCAGCCTCCAGCACCGGGTCGATCGGCCAGATCAAAACCGAAGTGGCCGCGAAAGCCGGTGCACTGGCCAACAGCAGCAGCCCGATGATCCCACGCGCCCAGTTAGCGCCTGCGCCCATGCCCCTCTCCTTTTCTGTTATCCGCAGTGGCCTTTCACCAGGTCACCGTCACTTGCACGACATCGGTGTAGGTCCCCGCCGGCAAGGTGCCGGTCAGGGTGGTACGGCCATAGACCGGCAGCTTGATCGCGGTCGGGTCGCTGTAGCTCACCGCCACGCTGCTGCCGATGCCCAGGCTCTGGCTGAACGCGGCGTCGCGGAACAACTGGTAGGCCAGCAGCTGCGTGCCGCCCGAGCGCTTGAGGTTGCGGGTGCCGCTGGCGCTGTTCTGACCGCCGTCCAGGCTCATGCTCAGGGCCACGCCGGGGGTGCACTGGAAAGTCACCGTGCTGCCGCCGAGCGAGGTGCTCAGGGTGGCCGTGGACAGTGCCGAGCTGGTGCCATAGTCGAGCACGCCATAGGCCGTCACGCCGCCCACCACCAGGCAGCCGGCGACGATCTGCGCCGTCACCTGGAAGGTGCTGGTGGTGACCGCGTGGGCGCCCTGGGTCAAGGTCAGGCACAAGCCGACCGCCAGTAGCCGCGCAGCGCCTGGCATGGCTCAAAAGCTCAGCTCGACCGCCACCGTGTCGGTGTACACCCCGGCCGGCAGGCCGGCTTTACCCCGGGCCTGGCCATACAGGTTGACGGTCTGCGCCACGCCGGTGCTGGTCGGCAGGGTGATGGTGCCGTCGATCGCCAACAGCTGGGTGTGGCCGGCGTCGGTGTAGAAGTCGTAGGGCACGAAATTGCCCGCGCCATCGGCCAAGGCCCGGGTCCCGCCGGCGGACTGCGAATCATGGGTTCCGGCACGCACCTTGATAGTCGGCACCGTGCCTGCCGAGCAGAGAATGCTCATGGCCCCGCCACCACCGCCGAGCACCTGGCCATTGGCGGTGGTGAACAACGAGTCCTGGGTGCCGAAGTTGAGGCTACCGAAGTTCAGCCCCGAGGTGCCGCCGCTGCCATTGACCTGGCAAGCAGCGGTCAAGGTCAGGGTCGAGCTGATGGTGCCGGTCACGGTGGCGGCCTGGGCCTGGGCGCCCAGGGCGAGGCCCAGGCCGGCGAGGATGCAGCGGATGGTAGGGGTGGGCATCGAAATCTCCTTGCGTGTTACCAGTCCAGGGTCACCCTGAGGGTGTCGCGATACAGCCCGGCAGGCAGCGCGCGCGGCTGCGCGATGACCACACCGTAGATGGGCACAGGTACTTGCTGGGTGCTGCTGATAGTGAAGGTTCGCGCCTGACCGATGCCGTAGCGGCTGTTGCCGCCCGGGTCGATGGCCAGCTGGTAGGGAATCAGCTCGCGGCCGTTGCTCAGCCGGCGCACGCCGTCGCCGCCATTGAGGCCGCCATTGATGCGCACGCTGAAGGCACGTACCTGGGGCGTGCAACTGATCTGCAGGCTGCCCTCGCCCCCCGCTTCGTCGACCCTGCTGGTCAAGGGCCGGTCCCAGGTTGGGCCACGGGCGCCGAAGTCAAGCAGGCCTGGGTTACCCAGCGAAGCCGGCTGCTGCGGGTCGCTACTGATCTGGCAGGCGGCACTGATCACCAGCCGCGCCTGGATGAAGCCGGTACTGCTGCCATGGGCCACGCCAGCGGGCAACAACAGCGGGCCGAGGGTGAGCAACAGCAGTGAAGTACGGTGCAGCGCGTCCATGTGCGGTGCCTCCTCCTACCAGGTGACCGTGACTTTGAGCAGGTCGGCGTACAGCCCGGCGCGCGGGACCCAGGCCAGCTTGTCGATCCTGGCGTACAGCGGCAGCTCCACCACGCCGCTGTCCGGGACCCGCGCCGCTTGTGCGACATTCACCGCCAGCGGCTGGCGCCAGCTGGGGTCAGCGTACAGGCGGTATGGGATCGGCCGGGATCGGGCATCGCTGCTGGCCAGGTAACGCAACTCGCCGACGCCGCCGTGCTGGCCACCGTCGACGCGAACCTGATACGGGGTGTCGGGGTTGCATTCCAGGCGTGGCGGACGCTGGCTGAGCAGCACGCCGCTCAAGGGCGCATCGGCGCCATCGAGGCGCGGCGCGGCCCCGAGGTCGACGACACCCAAGGCCTGGGCGCCGGCATCGCGTTGCTGGCTGACCAGCATGCAGCCACGCTGCACCAAAACCTGGACCTCGACGAGAAAGTCTGCGGCCAGGGCACTGGAGCAGGCACACAGGGCCAGCAGCACGGTGACTACGCGTTCCAACACCAGCGGGTTCCTTGTCTGGAGGGGTTGAGCTTGAGCGTAGCAGCGCGATTGGCTGACGAACGCGCGGCCCTACCCTTCTTTGGCATTAATGAAAATGGCGGGTGCTTCGCCAGCAAGGCTGGTGCCTACCGACAAAAGGATTCAACGAAACCTCTGCGTCGAACGCCCCTCCAACACCCAGATACCGGCAAAACGACCGGCCTTCTGATACCGTGCATGGCAAGCTGCAACCCGTGCACAGGCCTGACAGGAGTTTTCCCTTGAGCAACGCGCCCACACCACTGGACCAAGCCATCGAGCGCTGTGCCGAGGAACCGATCCGGGTCCCGGGCAGTATCCAGCCCCAGGGCTTCCTGCTGGTGCTGGACGAGACCGCGCTCGAGGTGCTGCAGGCCAGCGAGAACGTCGAGCAGTGGCTCGGCCTGCGTGCCAGCGAAGTGCTCGGCATGCCGTTCCGCGCGCTGGTGCGCGAAGGCTTCGAGCTGCGCGAGCAACTGGCCCTGCTGCCCGATGCACAGGCGTTTCCCTTTCATATCGGCGATCTGCAGCTGCGCCAGGGCGCACCCTGCCAGGGCCTGCTGCGGGTACTCGCGCACCGCCACGAGCAGCTGCTGATCCTCGAGTTCGAGCCCAGCCAGCGCCGTAGCGGGCCGCTCCAGGGCGACTACTACCCACTGGTGCGCGCCTTCGTCGACACCTTGCACCAGGCCAACAGCATCGAAGAGTTGCTGCAGCACTCGGTCGAGCAGATCAAACGCATCACCGGCTTCGGCCGGGTCAAGGCCTACAGCTTCGACAGCGAGGGCAACGGTACGGTGCTGAGCGAACTGGCCGATCCCGGCTACCCCAGCTACCTGGGCTTGTGCTTTCCGGCCTCGGATATTCCGCGCCAGGCCCGCGAGCTGTATCGGATCAACCGCATCCGCCTGATCGAGGACGCCAACTACCAACCCTCGCCGTTGCACCCTACCCTCAACCCACGTACCGGGCGCCCCCTGGACATGAGCTTCGCCACGCTGCGCAGCGTATCGCCCGTGCACCTGCAATACATGCGCAACATGGAGACACTGGCGTCCATGTCGCTGTCGATCGTGGTCGACGACAGACTCTGGGGACTGATCTCCTGCCACCACGCGCAACCCCGCGCCGTCGACTTCCAGACCCGCACCGCCTGCGAACTGCTGGCCAGCGTGCTGTCGCTGCAGATCGAATCGCGCGAGTCCCATGACAGCACCCGTACGTTACTGGCGCTGCGCGAACGCATCGTGCGCATGCTGGCCTCGATGGCCGACCACGACAGTGTCAGCGCAGGCCTGCTCGACCTTCCCGAAGTCCTGTTGGCCTTCGCCGACGCCAGCGGCGCCGCGATCATCAGCGCCGAACGCTGCGACCTGATCGGCGACACACCCTCCGAGGCCCAGGTCACCGCCTTGGTGCACTGGCTGGCCCGCCGGGGGGACGAACTGGTGTTCCATAGCGACAATGTCGGGCGGGACATCGACGAGCTTGCGGAACTGGCCGATCAGGTCGGCGGCGTGCTGGCCGTGGCGATTTCCCAGATCCACTCGCACTATCTGGTGTGGTTCCGCCCGGAGCAAGTGCGTCGGGTCAACTGGGCCGGGCGTCCCGACAAGACGATCAGCCCCCTGGGACAACTCAGCCCGCGCCACAGCTTCGCCCGCTGGCAAGAGGTGGTGCGCGGCTTCAGCCTGCCCTGGAGCCCGATGATCCTCGATGCCGTGCTCGAGCTGCGCAGCGCTGTGCTAGGCATCGTCCTGCGCAAGGCCGAGGAGCTGGCGCAACTGGCCGGCGAGCTCAAGCGTTCGAACAAGGAACTCGAGGCGTTTTCCTATAGCGTGTCCCATGACTTGCGGGCGCCACTGCGCCATATCGCCGGCTATTCGGAACTGCTCGGCGAGATCGAAGGCGAGCGTTTGAGCGAACGCGGCCACCGCTTCCTCACCCACATTGGCGAGGCTGCGCAATTTGCCGGCTCGCTGGTGGACAATCTTCTAAACTTCTCGCAAATGGGCCGCTCCGCCCTGCGTCTGTCGGACGTCGACCTCAATGCCTTGGTCGACAGCATTCGCGTCGAGCTCGAGCCCGACTACCGGGGACGTGAAGTCATCTGGGAGATCGCCCCATTGCCCAAGGTCATCGCCGACCCGGCGTTCATCAACATGGTCTTGCACAACCTGCTGTCCAATGCCATCAAGTACAGCCGCGACCGTGCCCCGGCACGCATCGAGGTCGGCTCCGTGCAACACGAACGGGAGACGGAAGTGTATGTCCGCGACAATGGCGTCGGCTTCGACATGGCCTATGCCAACAAGCTGTTCGGTGTGTTCCAGCGCCTGCACCGCATGGAAGATTTCGAAGGCACCGGTATCGGCCTGGCCAGCGTGCGCCGCATCATCGAACGCCATGACGGTCGAGTCTGGGCCTACGGCCAACCCGGCCAGGGCGCCAGCTTCCATTTCGTACTTCCGCGCTTCCAAGCGCACTCCTGAGGCACCGTTACCCACATGCTCAAACCTATCCTGCTGGTCGAAGACAACCCCAGGGACCTGGAGTTGACCCTCCTTGCACTGGAGCGCAGCCAGTTGGCCAACGAAGTCATCGTGCTGCGCGACGGCGCCGAAGCACTGGACTACCTGCTGCGGCGCAACAGCTATGCCGCACGCGACGACGGCAACCCGGCCGTATTGCTGCTGGACCTCAAGCTGCCCAAGGTGGACGGCCTGGAAGTGCTCAAACAGGTGCGCGATACCGCAGAGCTGCGCAGCATCCCCACCGTGATGCTGACCTCCTCGCGAGAAGAGCCGGACCTGCTGCGGGCCTATGAGCTGGGCGTCAATGCCTATGTGGTCAAGCCTGTGGAGTTCAAGGAGTTCGTTGCCGCCATTTCCGAACTGGGGGTGTTCTGGGCCGTGCTCAACGAGCCGCCACCCGGCTCGCTGCGTCTGAACCGGCGCAGCAAGCCTTGAGCGCCGCGACGATGCCGAACACGCCCATCAGGTTGTTGCTGGTCGAGGACAGCAGCATGGACGCCGAACTGACCCTGCTGCGCCTGGAGCGCAGTGGGCTGCATGTGCAATCGCGGCTGGTGTTCGACCATGTCGGCGTGGAACATGCCCTGCTAGAAGCCAGCTATGACCTGATCCTGTGCGATTGCGTACTGCCGGGTTCGTCCGGGACCGAGGTGCTGGCCATCGCCCAGCGCCTGGCCGCCGACGTGCCTTTCATTTTTCTGTCGGGGATCTACGGCGAAGAACACGCGGTGGAGATGATCCGCCTCGGCGCCACCGACTATGTGCTGAAGAAAAACCTGCCGCTGCTGCCCAAGGCCGTGCGCAGGGCCATGACCGAGGTGCAGGAACGCCAGCGCCGACGCCGCGCCGAAGAAGCGCTGGCGGACGTCGAGGCACGCGCGCGCATCGCCATCGACGCGGCGGGCATGGGTACCTGGGATTTTCGACCGCAGGACAACCTGCTGCTGTGGGATGACCGCTGCAAAACTTTGTTCGGCCTGCCGTCCGATACCCAGATGACCCTCGAAGTCTTCTATGCCGGGATCTATCCAGACGACCGGGCGCGGGTTCGCGACGCCGTCGAGCAAGCCATGCAACCGGACAGCGACGGCTTGTACCGCGCCGAGTTTCGCATCGACCAGCCGGCTGGGCTGGAGCCCCGCTGGCTGCTTTCCAGCGGCCAGACCCAGTTCGTCGACGGCCGCTGCCTGCGTTTCTCCGGGGTATTGCAGGACATCCATCAACAGCGTCAGGCCACCCGCGCGCTGGAACAGCTCAACGAGATGCTCGGCGAGCGGGTCGAGCGCCGCACCCGTGAGCGTGACCGCGCCTGGGAACTGTCCCAGGACCTGCTGGCGGTACTGAACAAGGACCTGACCCCCGTGGCCCTGAACCCAGCCTGGGAAGCCAGCTTGGGCTTTACCCGTGAGCAGTTGGGAAGAATCTCGCTGTTGCAGCTGTTGCCCGAAACCGACCAGGATGGTTTTCTCGCGGAGCTGGCGGCGCTGTCGCTGGGGCGCACCAGCGCCCGCTTCGTTGGCCGCATCCTGCACGCCGGCGGCCAGCAGCGCTGGCTGTCCTGGGTGGTGGTGCCGGATGACAGCATGCTCTACGTGGTCGCTCGCGACATCACCAGCGAGCGCGAGGCCACCCTGGAGCTGGCCGAAGCCAACGCGCGCCTGCGCGAGCAGATCGCCGAACGCGAACGCATCGAAGCCGCGTTGCAGCAGATGCAGCGCCTGGAAGCGGTCGGTCAGCTCACCGCCGGGGTGGCGCACGACTTCAATAACCTGTTGACGGTGATTCTTACCGGCGCCAGCTTCTTGCAGCGCGACCTGGAACGCGGTTCTGTGGACAAGGCGCACAGCCGCCTGCAACACATTCGCGAAGCCGGCGAGCGCGGCGCCAAGCTGACCGCGCAATTGCTGGCATTTTCACGCAAGCAAAGGCTCGAGCCGGTGCCGCTGAACCTCAACCGCACCCTGTCTGGCCTGGAAGAACTGCTGCGGCGCACCCTGGGCGGCAGCATCGCGGTGCGCCTGGATCTGGCCCCCCGCCTGTGGCAAGCGTTGATCGACCCGACCCAGACCGAGATGATCATCCTCAACCTGGCCATCAACGCCCGCGATGCGATGCCTGGGGGCGGCCAACTGACGCTGAGCACCCGCAACAACCGGGTCAGCGCCCGCCCGCATCGCCCAGAAGACCCGGAGCCCGGCGAATACGTGGTGTTGTCGATTCGCGACAGCGGGTGCGGCATGAGCGAAGAGGTGCTGGCCAAAGTGTTCGAGCCATTCTTCACCACCAAGGATATCGGCAAGGGCTCGGGCCTGGGCCTGGCCCAGGTGTTCGGCTTCGCCAAGCAATCCGGCGGCGGGGTTCGCATCGAGACCGCCCCAGGCCGTGGCACCCAGGTCACCGTGTACCTGCCGGCGGTCCATCAACAAGCCGTGGAGATCGCCCCCGAACAGGACACTTCCAGCGCCTTGGCGCAACGCGTCGTTGACCGCCATGTGCTGTTGGTGGATGACGATCACCTGGTGCGCGAAATGATTGGCGACGTCCTGCGCCGCTATGGCTGCAATGTGCGCCAGGCCCACAGCAGCGAGCAGGCGCTGGCGTTGCTAGATGAACAGGTCGAGCTGCTGCTCACCGATTTCGCCATGCCGGAGTTCAACGGTGCTCAACTGGCGCTGGCCGCCCGCGAACGCTTTCCCCGTCTGCCGGTGGTGTTTCTGACCGGTTACGCCGAGCTGCAGGGGCTGGAGTTGCCGCACAGTGCGGTGATACAGAAACCGGTGAGCGAGCAGCTGCTGGCCCAAGCCCTGGCAGAGCTGCTGGACCCGCGCTAGGCACTGTACGAAAAGCCTTGATACTCGCTCATGCGGCGTTGAAAACAGCCTCGGATGCTCATGTGCTTCAGTACACTGCGCTTGCTCGGCTGTTTTCGCCTTGCCTGACCTTCGTTTCAAGGCTTTTCATACAGAGCAACAGGGCTTTTCACCTACGCAGAAACGAAAAAATCGCCTTTCGGCGATTTTTTCAAATATGGCAGGGGCGGCTGGATTCGAACCAACGCATGGCAGGATCAAAACCTGCTGCCTTACCGCTTGGCGACGCCCCTGTAGATACTGCTGTCGCTGCGTGTGTCGCTGCTCAGCAATGGCGCGCACTTTAACAACGTTTTTCTCAGGTGGGAAGCTTTTTTTAAAAAAAATCATAGGAAAACAGCAAGTTAGTAGTTCTGCTCGATGCGCCGTGGTTTTCCGTCGCCTCCTTGCCCACAGGCGCCGGCCTCGCCGGCGAACACCGCGCCAGCCAGGGCCAGGCGCCACGACGCTTCGGTCATAAGCCATTCGTCGCTTTTCCACCGCCTCGCTTCAACACATTCGGCTTCGCCCCTTCCAATCAGGTAGAGACCTATCTGCGCATTCACAAGGAGGGCGCCATGCCAGCTTCCCATGATCTCTACCAGGACCTGCACTACCCCCGCGAAATCGTCCAGCAGCGCCGCCAGCAGGACAAGCAACTCGACCGCCTGCTCGACGAGTACGTCGACATCGACAACCAGGTGCTGGCCGCCGAATCGATCTCGGCGGGCAATTTCGCGGACGAAGACCTGCGCCACCTCAAGGAACGCCGCCTGGCGATCAAGTACATGATCGAACGGCAACTGGCGCGCAAGGGCTGAGCGACCTATCACCTTTCACGATCATTGCCCGGCATTTTCTCGATTGGTCAAAATGCCTATGCGCGCGCAAGCTGCGCGCTGCCCTGTCTCGACCGTGAGGAACCCACCGTGCCCACCTGGATACCCGCCGTGCTGCGCCGCCGCAGCCCTCCGGCCAGCACCCTGCTCGACATTTTCCAGGGCCGGGCGGCGGCGTGCGGCTATACCCTGAGCACCGGCCAGCGCCAGGTAATCGAGGCCATGGCCACGCAACTGGCTGCGCTCGACCATGGCCGGGCACGCAGCCTGTATCTGCATGGCGCCGTGGGGCGTGGCAAGAGCTGGTTGCTCGACGGCTTCTTCCAGGCCGTGCCAACACCCGCCAAGCGGCGCCTGCACTTTCATGATTTCTTCGCTCGCCTGCACCAGGGCATGCATCGCCATCGCCTGCTGAACGATGCCCTCGGCGCAACGCTCGATGAACTGCTGGGCGATGTGCAGGTGCTGTGCTTCGATGAGTTTCACGTGCACGACATCGGTGACGCCATGCTGCTCACCCGTATGTTCGATGCCTTGTTCAGGCGCGGTGTGTTTCTGTTGCTGACCAGCAACTATGCCCCCGAGGGCCTGCTGCCCAACCCGCTTTATCACCAACGCTTCCTGCCGGTGATCCACCTGATCAACGGCCATATGCAGGTGCTGGAGGTCGACGGCGCAACCGATTTTCGCAGCCTGCCGACCAACCGCGCGCAGCAACGGTTCACCCAGGGGCATTACATCTGGCCGGGGGACGCGGCGCAACGCCAAGCCTTGGGTATACCGCCAGTACAGCCCGTGGTACTGGCGATCAACCAGCGCCCGCTGCGAGTGCTGGCCGAGGCTGGCGGCCAGGTGATGTTCGCCTTCAGCGACCTGTGCGAGCAAGCCACCGCGGTCATCGACTACCTGGTGTTGGCCGAGCGTTACGAGCACTGGATCATCGACGGCCTAAACGACCTGGCCGAGTGCTCGCTGGCCGCGCAACAGCGCTTCATCAACCTGGTGGACGTGCTGTACGACCAGGACCGTCAGCTAACGCTGATCGGCAAGCGGGCACTGGCTGAAAGCCTGGGCGGGACGCTCGCCGACCTGATGCGCACCCGCAGCCGGCTGGGGCAGTTGCAGCAGCTCGACGCCAGCGACCACCGGGCAACTCGCATCGGCGCACCAGCGCTTGCGCAGTTGCCCTGAAGGCGCCTGGTGGAAACGGCGCTGCGCGATGGGCTCAGCCCGCCCTGGGCAGGTCCGCCAGCACGCCCTCGAGCTCAGCCAGTACCGCCGGATCATCCAGGGTCGAGGGTGGCGCGTAGTCCTGCCCATCGGCAATCTTGCGCAGCACCGCCCGCAGGATCTTGCCCGAACGGGTCTTGGGCAGGCGCTTGACCAGCCGCACCCGGTTGAAGCAAGCCAAGGCGCCAATCTGCTCGCGCACACTGGCCACCAGCTCGCCCTGCAGCTGCACCTCGCCAATGCCCTGCCCGTCCTTGAGCACCACCAGCGCCAACGGCACCTGGCCCTTGATCTCGTCGTGCACGCCGATCACCGCGCATTCGGCCACCGCCGGATGGCGCGCCACCAGGTCCTCCATCTCGCCGGTGGACAGGCGGTGGCCGGAGACGTTGATGACATCATCGGTGCGCCCCATGATGTAGACGAAGCCGTCATCGTCCAGGTAACCGCCGTCACCGGTGTGGTAGTAGCCTGGATAACTGTGCAGGTAGGCCTGCAAATACCGCTGGTGATCGCCCCACAAGGTCTGACTGCAGCCAGGGGGCAACGGCAAGGCAATGACGATGGCGCCCTGCTGGTTAGGCCCCAGCGGCTTGCCGTCATCGTCCAGCACCTGCACGTGGTAACCCGGCACCGCGCGGTTGCTCGACCCCGCTCGCGCAGCGCTGCCTTCAAGCCCCACGCACGGCGCGGTTACCGGCCAGCCCGTCTCGGTCTGCCACCAGTGGTCGTGTACCGGCTTGCCAGTGACCCGCTCGAGCCAGGCGTGGGTGCTGGAGTCGAGCTTCTCGCCGGCGAGGAACAGTTGGCGCAGCGAGCTCAGGTCATGCCCACGGAGCAACTCGCCTTCCGGGTCTTCCTTACGGATGGCCCGCATGGCGGTAGGCGCGCAGAACAGCCCGTTGACCCGATACTGCTCGACGATACGCCAATAGGCCCCGGCATCCGGGGTGCGAATCGGCTTGCCTTCGTAGAACAGCGTGGTGCAGCCGCTCATCAATGGCCCGTAGACGATCAGCGAATGGCCAACCACCCAGCCGACGTCGGAAATACCCCACCACACGTCACCGGCCTGCATGCCATAGATATGCCGCATGGCATAGCACAGGGCGACCGCGTTGCCGCCGTTTTCGCGGACGATTCCCTTGGGTTTGCCGGTGGTGCCGGAGGTGTACATGATGTACAGCGGGTCACCGGCATCCAGCGCCACAGGTGCCACCGCCTCGGCGCCGCCCAGTGCCTGCTGCCAGTCCAGGTCGCGTCCGGCTTGCAGCTCGGCGCGGGCCTGGGGCCGCTGCAGCACCAGCACATGCCGCGGCTGGTGGCGGGCCAGTTGCAGGGCGCGGTCGACCAGCGGCTTGTACTCGATCACCCGGTCGAACTCCAGGCCGCAGGAGGCGGTAAGCAGCAAGGCGGGCCGGGCATCGTCGATCCGCAGCGCCAGCTCGTTCGCGGCAAAGCCACCGAACACTACCGAGTGCACCGCGCCGATGCGCGCGCAGGCGAGCATGGCCATGGCCGCCTGGGGCACCATCGGCATGTAGATGATCACCCCGTCGCCCTTGCCCACGCCCAGGCTGCGCAGCAGGCCGGCCAGGCGCGCGACTTCGTCGCGCAGTTGCAGGTAGGTGAAGGTTTGCTGCGCGCCGGTCACGGGCGAATCGTAGATCAACGCCAGTTGTTCGCCACGGCCCTGCTCGATCTGCTGGTCAAGGGCCAGGTAACAGCTGTTCAGGCGACCGTCGGCGAACCAGCGGTGGGTGCCATCGGCGTTGCGCTGCAAGGTGATGGAAGGCTTGCGCTGCCAGGCCAGCTGTTCGGCCTGGGCCTGCCAGAAGGCCGCGGGATCGGCAATGGAATGGGCGTAGCTGTGCTGATAGGTCATTGGTTCGCAACCCGGTACTTGTTGTTATTGAAGGGCGAGCCTGGAGTATGGACCGGCCCTGCGCCCTCGCCATCGGACTTAAGTCGCAACCCATATGCAGATTTGCAGGGACTAACGCTCTAGAATAGTCAGCCCCGACTCAAGAGCCGCTCCATGCCTACCCTCGACGACCTGCGCGCCGGCCGCCTGCGCGGCATCACCCGCCTTGACCTGCGCCAAGACCTGACGCACTTCCCCCACGAGATCTTCGAGCTGGCCGACAGCCTGGAAGTGCTCGACCTCACCGGCAACGCCCTCACCGACCTGCCCGAGGACCTGCACCGGTTGCACCGGCTCAAGGTGCTGTTCTGCTCGGAGAACGCCTTCACCCACCTGCCACTGAGCATCGGCCGTTGCCCGCTGCTGGAGACCGTGGGGTTCAAGAGCAACCGCATCACCCAGGTCGATGGCCAGGCCCTGCCGGCGAGCCTGCGCTCGCTGGTGCTGACCGACAACGCCCTGGAGCAACTGCCCGACGCCCTCGGCGACTGCGCCCAACTGCAAAAGCTGATGCTCGCCGGCAACCGACTGACGGCGCTGCCCAGCAGCCTGGCGCGCTGCGAGCGCCTGGAACTGCTGCGCATCGCCAGCAACCGCCTGACAGCCCTGCCCGACTGGCTGTTGCACCTGCCGCGCCTGGCCTGGCTGGCCTACGCCGACAACCCGCTGCCCCAGGGTTTTGTCGCGCCAGCTACCGATGGCCACTGCCCCACGCTGCACTGGCGCGACATCCGCCTGGAACAGGAACTCGGCCGCGGTGCCTCGGGGCTGATCCACCGGGCGCACTGGTCAGGCCAGACAGCGCCGGTGGCAGTCAAGCTGTACAAGGGCGCGATGACCAGCGACGGCTCGCCGCTGGCGGAAATGAGCGCCAGCATCGCTGCCGGCGAGCATCCGCAACTGGTGCGCCTGGCCGGACGTATCGACGATCATCCTCAAGGCCTGCCGGCGCTGGTCATGGCGCTGATCGATGGGCATTGGTCGAATCTCGCCGGCCCGCCTAGCCTGGACAGCTGCACCCGCGACCGCTACCCCGAGGCTCGGCGCTTGGCCTTGCCAACAGTCCGCCGCCTGGTGGCCGGCATCGCCTCGGTGTGCGCCCACCTGCATGGGCGTGGCCTCAATCATGGTGACTTGTATGCCCATAACATCCTGTTCGATGAAGACGGCCAATGCCTGTTGGGGGATTTCGGCGCGGCATCGTTCCATCCGCCCGCTGCCAGGGCATTGGAGCGCTTGGAAGTACGCGCCTTCGGCATCCTCGTGGAAGAGTTGCTGGGCTGCTGCGAACAGGACGACCAGGGTCTGCGCGAGCTGGCCAGGGTTTGCCAGCAAGCGCAAGTGCTGGCACGCCCGTCCTTTGCCGAGATAACCGCAGGTTCGCTGTAGCCGCTGCGGCGGCTGGCACCAGCTACGCCGGTGTTCGCCCCATTAGGGTGCAAAGCCTCTAGAATAGGCCACCCCTCCAGCCACAGAGCGTCACCATGGACATCGATCAGGCCCGAACCTTCCTGGAAATCGTGCGTTGCGGCAGCCTGGTCGCCGCCGCCGAGCGCCTGTTCGTGTCGCAGACAGCCATCACCGCGCGGGTCCAGCGCCTGGAGCAGCAACTCGGCTGCCAACTGTTCGTGCGCAGCCGCAACGGCGCCAGCCTGACCAGCGACGGCGAGGCCTTCGTCACCTACGCCAACCAACTGGTACAAACCTGGGAAGCGGCGCGCCGCGACCTGCCACTGCCCCAGGGCTGCCAGCAGGTACTGCATGTGGGCGGTGAGGTGAGCCTGGGCAACCCGATGATGCTCGACTGGGTCAGCGCCCTGCACCATGAACTGCCCAGCCACGCGATCCGCAGCGAGGTGAGCGATGGCGAGTCGCTGCTGCGCAAGGTCGAGATGGGCCTGCTGGACGCTGCGCTGGTTTACCAGCCGACCTACGGCCCAGGCTTGCAGGTTGAGCAGTTGATGGAGGAAAAACTGATCCGCGTGCGCCGCATCGACGCCCCCGAGCCGTACATCTACATCGACTGGGGCGAAGCATTCCGCCGCCAGCACGATGCCGCCCTGCCCGACCTGTCACGCCCGGCGCTGAGTTTCAACCTCGGGCCGCTGGCCTTGCAGTTCATACTCGACCAGGGTGGCAGCGGCTACTTCCGTACCCGGGTGGTGCAAGCCTACTTGCAAAGCGGGGTGTTCGAGCGGGTACCACAGGCGCCGGAGTTCACCTACCCGACCTTCCTGGTCTACCCGCGCAAGCGCGACAGCGAGGCCCTGCAACAGGCCTTCACGGTGCTGCGCCGGCTGGTGGCAGCCGGCGACAGCGACTGGTCACAACGCTGGGACCCGCTGATCTGAGCCCTGCGTCGCGGCATTGAGCAAGTGCCGCTTGAGCCCGGCGATCAGGTCGGTCTGGGTGATAACCCCCACCAACTGGTCAGCGTCGAGCACCGGCAGGCAGTGCAGCCCCTGCTCGCTGAGCAGCGGCAGCAGGCGCTCCAGTGGGTGCTGGCTGCCGACGCTGACCACTCGGCGGCTCATCACCTGCTCCAGGCGCACCACCTTGCGCCGCCACAAGCCGCGCCAGCTGAACCGGCCACGGGCCATCGCCGGGCCAACCAGGTCGCTGAGGCTGACGATCCCCACCAGGCGCCCGCCATCGAGCACGGGCAAGGTCTTCAGGTGATGACTGGCGAGCATCTTCCAGGCCTGTTCGAGGGTGGTGCGCGGCGTCGCCGATTGCACATCGCGAGACATCACCGCGCTAGCGGTGATGCCGCCCAGGCTGCGTTGCAAGGCATGTTGCTCGGTCGCCAGGATGATCCGCTCCAACTCGTCGCGGGTCACGTCGACGAACTCACCGATCTCTGCAAGGGCCTGGTCCAGATCCTCGGCGTTGATCCCGACCCGCTCGCCGGGCAACGGGTCGTGGGTGTGGTGCAGGTCCTTGCGCGGGGCCGTGCCCTTGGGGTAGCGCACGCCGGTCAGGCGGTTGTAGAGCACCGCCACCGCGACCAGGATCAAGGCATTGAGCAGCACCGGCTCGAGCAGGTGGTCACCCAGCGCCACCAGCCCCGGATCGGCCAGTACCGCGCTGACCGCCACGCCGCCACCCGGCGGGTGCAGGCAGCGCAGCAAGCACATCGCCAGGATTGCGATGCCCAGCGCGGCGGCGGCGACCCACAGGCCGTCGCCGAAGCCATGGCGCATGGCCAGGCCCACGGCGCCGGCCAGGGCGTAGCTGCCCAGTACTGGCCAGGGCTGCGCCAGCGGCCCTGAGTGCACGGCGAACACCAGCACCGCCGAGGCCGCCAGCGGCCCGAGCAGGTGCAAGGCGACCGACGGCCCATACAGCAGGCTGCACAGGTAACCGGCGAGGAACAGGCCGAGCAACGCGCCAAGGCCTGCGCGCAGCCATTCTCGGGGTGGGATGTTCAGGGGCGCCGGGAGCAGGCGGTGCAGACGGTTTTCGGGACGCGAGGCAGACATCGGGAGATCGGATCGTGTTGTTCTGGTTGAAAAAGAAAGCCCAGCGTTACCAGCCTGGGCCCTGTATTGCCAAGGCAATAGCGCAAGGGGCTCCGTCCATGGAGAGATGGAAACCAAGCGGTTTCGTGAGGGGCGATTGTGCCGAGTCGCTCGGCAATGGGCCAATTCAAAAAACTGCGGCTGTACTGCAATTTTTTTGCATGGTTGATCTGCTGCCGATAGCGCGCGAGCTGCGTGCCAGCGGCTTGCCCCGCGATAGGATCAACGCCCCTTGCGCGGCAGCTCGATGCTCACCCGCAAGCCGCCGAGGGTGCTGTCGAGCAAGGCGATACGCCCGCCCCAGGCTTCGACGATATCGCGCACGATCCCCAGCCCCAGGCCATGCCCATCGACCTGCTCGTCCAGCCGCGCGCCCCGCTCCAGCACTTGCTGGCGCAGGTCCTGGGCAATCCCAGGGCCATCGTCATCGACCCACAGCTGGAAACCCTCGGTGGTCGGCGCGATGCCTAGGCGCACCTCGCTGTCGGCCCATTTGCAGGCGTTGTCCAACAGGTTGCCGAGCAGCTCCAGCAGGTCCTCGCGGTCCCACGGCAGCAACAGCCCGGGCGGCACGTCGCGCTCGAGCGACAGACCTTCGCCATGGATCATGCCCAGGGTCGACAACAGCCCGGGCAATTCGGCGTCGCAATCGAACTGCGCGCCGGGCAACGCGTCCCCTGCCAGGCGCGCACGGTTGAGTTCGCGAGCCAGGCGCTGCTGGATCTGCTGCAACTGCTCGCGCATCTGCTCGCGCACCTGCGGCAACGCTTGCAAACGCTCGCTGGCGGCAAGGCTGAGCAACACCGCCAGCGGCGTCTTCAGCGCGTGCCCCAGGTTGCCCAGGGCGGTGCGCGAACGGCGCAGGCTGTCTTCGGTGTGGGCCAGCAGGTGGTTGATCTGGTCCACCAGCGGTTGCAGCTCGCTGGGCACTTCGGCATCCAGTTGCGAACGCTGGCCCTGTTGCAACTGGGCGATCTGTTGCCGCGCGCGCTCGAGCGGACGCAACGAGCGGGTCACGGTGAAACGCTGCAACACCAGCACCAGCAACAGCGCGAGCGCGCCCATGCCCAGGCCGATCTGCTGCATGCGTCGGAAAACCTCGCGCACCGGCGAGTAGTCCTGGGCCACGCTGATGGAAATATCCTGCCCCAGGCGCCGGTAATCGCCGCGGTAGGCCAGCAATTGCTGGCCTTTGGGGCCGAGTTCATGGCCATCGTCCAGCCCCGGGCGGGCTGGTTTGGGCATGTCCAGGTCCCACAGCGAGCGGGAGCGCCAGGTACCTTGGTCAAAGTCGATGCGAAAGTAATATCCCGAGAACGGCTGCTGGTAGGCCGCCGACAACCGACGCTCATCCAACTGCAGGCCGGAAGGCCCGCGTACCAGCGCCACCAGCAGGTTCTCGCTCTCTTTGCGCAGGCCATTTTCCAGGTAGCGCTGCAAGCCCGCCTCGAACAACCACAGACTCACCTGCGCCAGACCCACGCCGACCAGCACCAGCACGGCCACCAGGCCCAGGCTCAAGCGCGCCTGGATCGACTTCACGCGACGTTCCCGGCGTAGACGTAGCCCTGGCCACGGCGGGTCTCGATCACGCTGCGCCCGAGCTTGCGGCGCAAGTGGTTGACGTGCACCTCGAGCACATTGGAGTCGCGCTCGGTCTCGCCGTCATACAGGTGCTCGGCCAAATGGCTCTTGGATAGCACTTGCCCCGGGTGCAGCATGAAATAGCGCAGCAGGCGAAACTCGGCGGCGGTCAGTTGCACGTCGGCACCGTCGCGGCTCACGCACTGGCGCGCTTCGTCCAGGTGCAACCCGGCGGCCTCCAGCGTCGGCTGGTTGGCCAGGCCCTTGGCCCGGCGCAGCAGGGCCTGGATGCGCAGTTGCAGCTCCTCGGGGTGGAATGGCTTGGTCAGGTAATCGTCGGCGCCGGCCTTGAGGCCTTCGATGCGCTCGGCCCAGGAACCGCGCGCGGTGAGGATCAGCACCGGGGTGGCCAGGCTCGCCGCGCGCCACTGCGCCAGCACCTCGAGGCCGGGCAAGCCTGGCAGGCCGAGGTCGAGGATGATCAGGTCGTAGGGTTCGCTCTGGCCCTGGTACACCGCGTCACGGCCATCGGCCAACCAGTCCACGGCATAACCCTGGCGTTGCAGGGCGGCGGTCAGTTCATCGACCAGGGGCACGTTGTCTTCGACAAGCAGCAGGCGCATTCAGTCGTCTTCCTCGTCCTTGAGCAGGGCGCCGGTTCGGGCATCGTACTTGATTTCGCGGACCACGCCGGCCGGGGTCAGCAGCTCGACCTCGTATTCGTAGCGGCCGTGCTTTTCTTCCAGCTCCGCCTCCAGCAGGCGCGCCCCGGGGTAACGCCCCAGGGCGGCATCGTGCAGTTGCTCCAGCGGCAGGATGACGCCCTGCTGCCGAAGCTCCAGGGCCTCATCCTGATCCAGGTCACGGGCGGCGGCGAGCGAACTGACGGCCATCAGGGCCAGGGCCAGGCAGCGCGCCGTTCGCGGCAGATCGGGCATCAGTTGTCTCGCTCGTCCTTCAGGACTTCACCGGTCTTGGCGTCCAGGTCCACGTCCCACTCGACGTTCTGTGCGTCACGCAGTTCGACCTTGTAGATGTAGCGACCGTATTCGTTTTCAAGCTCCGAGCCGGTCACGGTGGCGCCCGGGTGCTTGGCCACGGCGGCGGCCTTGAGTTCGTCCAGGGACTTGATGGTCTTGGCGTTCACCAGCTTGACCACTTCGTCGGGCTGCACGTCCTTGGCGAAGGCGGCATTGGCACCGAAAGCGAGGGCGGCGGCGGTGAACAGGGCAGTCAAAGTTTTCATGAGGTTCTCTCCAGCGAGATGTGCAATTTGTCTACGGGGTTAAGATTAACCACCGGTCCTTAACTCAACCTGAAAACAGCTGGCCGCATGATAGCGCAGCTCATGCAGGCCCGTACGCAATCCCTTGCAGGAGCGGCCTTGTGTCGCGAAAGGGCTGCGCAGCAGCCCCCGGGATTTCAGCGTTTTTGCAAAGATCGCCGGGGCCGCTTTGCGGCCCTTTCGCGACACAAGGCCGCTCCTACAGGGGGATGTGTACGTCCAGCCCCGCGATACGCTCTATACTGCCCGCCTCCCGACCCGAGGCCCCGCCATGAGCGCCATTCACATCAAGTACCCCGCCCTGACCTTCAAGGCCGGCCAGCGGGCCTTGCACCAGATCCGCGAGCGCGGTCTGCGGGCCGAGGATGTCGGCGTTCTACCCGGCGCAGCCGGTGGCCCCAAGCCACTGGGGATCCAGGGCCTGGACCTGGCCCTGTTCGGTGAATGGCTGCCCACCGCGCCGCGCCCGCGCGCGCTGATCGGCGCCTCGATCGGCGCCTGGCGCTTCGCCAGCGCCTGCCTCGACGACCCGGTGGCCGGCATCCGCCGCCTCGGCGAGCTATATACCGAACAGGACTTCGCCAAGGGCGTGACCGCCCGGCAGATCAGCCAGAGCTGCCAGCGCATGCTCGACGAACTGCTGCAAGGCCGCGACGGGCAGATCCTCGCCAACGCGCACTACCGCCTGAACATCCTGGTAGTGAAAAGCCACGGCCAGCTCGCCCACGACCACCGTGGCCGCCTGGGCCTGGGCCTGGGCGCGGTGATCGCCAGCAACCTGCTGGGCCGCGCGCGCCTGGCCCGGCATTTCGAGCGGGTGATCCTGCATGACCCGCGCACCTCGCCGCCGCTGGATGCCCTCAGCGACTTCCCCTCGCGCTGCCTGCCACTGGCCCCAGCCAACCTGCGCCATGCCCTGCTCGCCTCGGGCTCGATCCCGATGGTCATGGAAGGCGTGCGCGACATTCCCGGCGCAGGTACCGGCACCTACCGCGACGGCGGCCTGCTCGACTACCACCTCGACCTGCCCTACAAGGGCGACGACCTGGTGCTGTACCCGCACTTCACCGACAAGGTGGTGCCCGGCTGGTTCGACAAGGCCCTGCCCTGGCGCAAGGGTGACGCCACGCGCCTGCAGAACGTGCTGCTGATGACCCCGTCGCCGCAGTACCTGGCCGCCCTGCCCTACGGCAAGCTGCCGGACCGCAACGACTTCAAGCGCTTCATGGGCGATGCGCCGGCACGCAAGCGCTACTGGTACAAGGCCATCGCCGAAAGCCAGCGCCTGGGCGACGAACTGCTGGAACTGATCGCCACCGGGCGGCTGCACGAACGGTTGCAAGCCTTGTAGCGGTCATGCTGGTAGACTGCGCGCATTATCGATTCACACAGAGTTAAGACCAGCGTGGAAATCTTCAAGGAATTTACATTCGAATCCGCCCACCGCCTGCCCCACGTCCCGGCCGGCCACAAGTGCGGCCGCCTGCATGGCCACTCGTTCAAGGTCGCGCTGCACCTGACCGGCCCGCTCGACCCGCACACCGGTTGGATTCGCGACTTCTCCGAGATCAAGGCGATCTTCAAGCCCATCTACGAGCAGTTGGACCACAATTACCTGAACGATATTCCCGGCCTGGAAAACCCCACCAGCGAAGTGATCGCCAAATGGATCTGGGACCAGGTCAAGCCGCTGTTGCCGGAGCTGTCCAAGGTACGTATCCACGAAACCTGTACCAGTGGTTGCGAGTACACCGGCGACTAGGCTCTGTATGAAAAGTCTTGAGACGAAGGTCAGGCGAGGCTGTTTTCAACGCAGCATGAACGAGTATCAAGGCTTTTCGTACAGAGCCAAGTGCGCCTGACTCAGGGCGCTGGTCATGGGAAGGGGTACTTCACGACTTCCAATGTCACGCGCCCGGCCTGCCCGCCATGGCTGTTCAAATAGGGCACCCCGAACTGCTTGTAGCGCCTGACCGGTGAATCGTCGAAATTCGTAAGCTTCAAATTGTGACGCATATTTTCAATTTTCAAGCGCGTCGGGGTTAGCCCCTCAAGACGCCACAAATCACTGGCCGCGATAATCGTGCGTTTGCCCGCCTCGGATGCACTGACGTACATCGCCAGGTAGCCGGCGTAATCGGCATCCATGGCATAGTTCATGATCCTCGGCGGCGCATCGACACGTCTCGCCGCAGGCCTTATCTGGTAGTAGTAACCGCCGCCAAACCCACGTCCCTCGTAAAGACCAAACCAGAAAAGGTCGAACAAGACGCCCTTTTCTCCTTGCACGGCGAGGGGCTCGGCGCGCATATAGGTGTCCTGCCCATCGTGGCCGTCGAAGCGCACCCACACCGGGAGAATCCCCGGCGCCTTTTCGTCCCAGTGTCCTGACTCGACCGTGACTTCATCCTCTTGCCACCACATCCTGGCAAGGAAAGAACCACTGGCGTCATAACGGTAAAAAAGCGGCATCGCTAACCCCTTGAATGAATATCAGGGGACCTTGCCATGGCGCGAAGGTGGTTTTCAGATGGAACGGCTACTCGCGCGACACATCGACGAGAAAGCGCGGGGCGATATAGCGCTGGTAATGCGCCTCGGACAGCAGGAAGAACTCGCGATCGATGGCATCGCGCAACTGTGGCAGCTCCCAGTCGCGAAACTCCGGCAGCAGCGCCATCCCGTAGGCCTCCAGATCGCGGATCATCCGCGCCCCACGGGCGATCAACTGGTAGGCCCAGCAATACTCAGACTGGTGCGCGACGAAGCGGATCGAGCGCTGCTCCAACTGCTGGCGCAACAGGCTTTTGTCGAACACTTCCAGCTTGGCCATCATCACCTGCACCAGCAGTTGTTCCAGGCGCAGCCAGACCGCGCGCTTCTGTTCATCGTCGTAACCGTTCCAGTGGATCACTTCGTGGTGGAAGCGCTTGCAGCCACGGCACACCAGGTCTCCGTAAACCGTAGAGCAAAGGCCGACGCAAGGGGTCTTGATGGACTGGTTGGACATGGAAAAACAACGGCTTGGCGGGGGAACACCGGGTCATGTTAGCCCTTTGTCTAACCAGGGTCACCCGTTAAAGTCATGATCGGCGCCTTACCTTCGGCTTTTTTTTGCCGTAGAATCACACCGCCTTTTCAAGGCAACCATGTCCGTTGGAAGCTGTTTTCAAAGCGTCACGAGCACAGTTGATCCGGCAGAACGGCGTTGGCCCGGGCCATGCACCCCTCGCATGCCCGCGCCAGCCCTCATCAGCTCCCGTTCTGCAGGCGTAAAACTTTGAAAGCAGCTTCTGTAAGGATTCTCTGCGACCCTGGCTGGGCGACTCAAAAAGTCGTCACCGCGCATGGGTGCATGGAATGCTGGATGAGCGTCCCGGACTCCCTTTAGGGACCACTGATGAGGGTAATAACTGTGCTTGAAGCCTACCGCAAACACATCGAAGAGCGTGCCGCTCTGGGTATCGTGCCCCAGCCGCTGAACGCCGAACAAACTGCAGGCCTGGTCGAGCTGCTGAAAAACCCGCCGGCCGGCGAAGAAGCCTTCCTCGTAGACCTGATCACCAACCGCGTTCCGCCAGGGGTCGACGAAGCCGCCTACGTCAAGGCCGCTTTCCTGTCCGCTATCGCCAAGGGTGAAGCCAAGTCGCCGCTGATCGACCGCAAGCACGCCACCGAGCTGCTGGGTACCATGCAGGGCGGCTACAACATCGAAACGCTGGTCGCGCTGCTGGATGACGCCGAACTCGGCGCCGTCGCGGCCGAACAGCTCAAGCACACCCTGCTGATGTTCGATGCCTTCCACGACGTGGCCGAAAAAGCCAAGGCGGGCAATGCCCACGCCAAGGCCGTGCTGGAATCCTGGGCTGCCGGCGAGTGGTTCACCAGCCGTCCGGCGATCGCCGACAAGTACACCCTGACCGTGTTCAAGGTGCCTGGCGAAACCAACACCGACGACCTGTCCCCTGCCCCGGACGCCTGGTCGCGTCCTGACATCCCGCTGCACGCCCTGGCCATGCTGAAGATGGCCCGTGACGGCATCGAGCCTTCGCAGCCTGGCTCGGTCGGCCCGCTGGCGCAGATCGAAGCGGTCAAGGCCAAGGGCCACCCGGTCGCCTACGTCGGTGACGTGGTCGGTACCGGTTCCTCGCGTAAATCGGCCACCAACTCGGTGCTGTGGTTCTTCGGCGACGACATCCCCTACGTGCCGAACAAGCGCGCCGGTGGTTTCTGCTTCGGCACCAAGATCGCCCCGATCTTCTACAACACCATGGAAGACGCCGGCGCCCTGCCGATCGAGTTCGACTGCACCAACCTGGCCATGGGCGACGTCATCGACGTCTACCCGTTCAAAGGTGAAGTGCGCCGCCACGACAGCGACGAACTGGTCACCAGCTTCGAGCTGAAGACCGAAGTGCTGCTGGACGAAGTCCGCGCTGGCGGTCGTATCCCGCTGATCGTCGGCCGTGGCCTGACCGAGAAAGCCCGTGCCGAGCTGGGCCTGGCCCCATCGGACCTGTTCAAGAAGCCAGAGCAACCAGCCGCTTCGACCAAGGGCTTCACCCTGGCACAGAAGATGGTTGGCCGCGCCTGCGGCCTGCCGGAAGGCCAGGGCGTGCGCCCAGGTGCCTACTGCGAGCCGAAGATGACCACCGTCGGCTCCCAGGACACCACTGGCCCGATGACCCGCGACGAGCTGAAAGACCTGGCGTGCCTGGGCTTCTCCGCCGACCTCGTAATGCAGTCGTTCTGCCACACCGCGGCTTATCCAAAGCCGATCGACGTCACCACCCACCACACCCTGCCAGACTTCATCCGCACCCGTGGCGGCGTGTCGCTGCGCCCAGGCGACGGCATCATCCACAGCTGGCTGAACCGCATGCTGATGCCTGACACCGTCGGTACCGGTGGCGACTCGCACACCCGCTTCCCGATCGGCATCTCGTTCCCGGCCGGCTCGGGCCTGGTGGCCTTCGCCGCCGCCACCGGCGTCATGCCGCTGGACATGCCAGAGTCGATCCTGGTGCGCTTCAAGGGCAAACTGCAACCTGGCATCACCCTGCGTGACCTGGTCCATGCCATCCCTTACTACGCCATCCAGAAAGGCCTGCTGACCGTCGAGAAGAAAGGCAAGAAAAACGCCTTCTCCGGCCGCATCCTGGAGATCGAAGGCCTCAACGACCTGACCGTCGAGCAAGCCTTCGAGCTGTCCGACGCCTCGGCCGAACGCTCCGCCGCCGGTTGCACCATCAAGCTGCCGGAAAAGGCCATCGCCGAATACCTGCAGTCCAACATCACCCTGCTGCGCTGGATGATCGGCGAAGGCTACGGCGATGCCCGCACCCTGGAGCGCCGCGCCCAGGCCATGGAAGCCTGGCTGGCCAAGCCTGAGCTGCTGTCGGCCGACGCCGACGCCGAATACGCCGAAATCATCGAAATCGACCTGGCCGACGTCAAGGAGCCTGTGCTCTGCGCGCCGAACGACCCGGACGACGCCCGCCTGCTGTCTTCGGTACAGGGCGAGAAGATCGACGAAGTGTTCATCGGTTCGTGCATGACCAACATTGGTCACTTCCGCGCCGCCGGCAAGCTGCTGGACAAGGTCAAGGGCGGTATCCCGACCCGTCTGTGGCTGGCCCCGCCAACCAAGATGGACGCCCACCAGCTGACCGAGGAAGGCTACTACGGCATCTACGGCAAGGCTGGCGCGCGCATGGAAATGCCAGGCTGCTCGCTGTGCATGGGTAACCAGGCACGTGTGCAGACCGGCTCGACCGTGGTCTCCACCTCGACCCGTAACTTCCCGAACCGTCTGGGCGACGCCACCAACGTGTACCTGGCCTCGGCCGAGCTGGCTGCTGTCGCTTCGATCATCGGCAAGCTGCCGACCGTTGAAGAGTACATGCAGTACGCCAAGGACATCGACAGCATGGCTGCCGACGTCTACCGCTACCTGAGCTTCGACCAGATCGCCGAGTTCCGCGAAGCCGCGGCCAACGCCAAGATCCCGGTGGTTCAGGCGTAAGCTGAGCAGTACGTTGTAGAAGAGAGCCCCGGTAGCGATACCGGGGCTTTTTCGTTCCGCCCCGTTCGCCAGCAAGCCGGCTCCTACGCCCACCTGTAGGAGCCGGCTTGCCGGCGAAGCTTTTCAGATCACGAACAGATCGACAAACCTGTGCACGGGCATGGCCTCCAGCCTCGCCTGGTCCTTGCATAACGCCACGATCTCCTCACAGCGCTGCCGCGCAAATCGCGTCGCCAAATTCTCCCTGAACTTCGCCTCCAGCAACGGCATCCCCTCCTCCCGCCGCCGCCGATGCCCGATCGGGTACTCCACCACCACTTGCGGCGTGTGCGTGCCGTCCTTGAAGAACACCTGCACAGCATTGGCGATAGAGCGCTTGTCCGCCTCCAGGTACTCACGACTGAAACGTGGCTCCTCGACGATCACCATCTTTTCGCGCAGGCGGTCGATGCTCGGGTGCGCGGCATGGAAGGCATCTTCGTAGTGCTCGGCCACTAGGTCGCCGAAGATCAGCGGCACAGCAGTCATGTACTGCAAGCAATGGTCGCGGTCGGCGGCGTTGGCCAGCGGCCCTTCCTTGGAGATGATGCGAATCGCCGACTCATGGGTGGTGATGACGATACGGTCGATTTCGTGCAGGCGATTGCGCACCTGCGGGTGCAGGATCACCGCCGCCTCGCAAGCGGTCTGGGCATGGAATTCGGCGGGGAAGCTGATCTTGAACAGCACGTTTTCCATGACATAGCTGCCGAACGGTTGCGCCAGGCGCAATTGGCGCTGGCCTTCGGGCTTGAGCGCCAGGTCCTTGTTGGCATGGCTGAACGACACATCGTAGAAGCCCCACTGCCTGGCGGTCAGCGCACCCGGCACCCCCATCTCGCCACGCAGAGCGATATCGGCCAGGCGCACGCCGCGACTGGAAGCATCCCCCGCCGCCCATGACTTGCGCGATCCGGCGTTGGGCGCATGGCGGTAGGTACGCAGGGCCTGGCCATCGACGAAGGCGTGGGACAACGCCGACAACAGCTGCTCGCGATTGGCGCCCATGAGCCTGGCGCAGACCGCCGTGGAGGCGACCTTGACCAGCAGCACATGGTCCAGGCCGACCCGGTTGAACGAGTTCTCCAGTGCCAGCACGCCCTGAATCTCGTGGGCCATGACCATGGCATCGAGCACCTCGCGCATGGCCAGGGGCGCCTCGCCATTGGCCACGCGCTTCTGCGACAGGTGATCGGTAACGGCCAGGATGCCACCGAGGTTGTCCGAGGGGTGGCCCCACTCGGCGGCGAGCCAGGTGTCGTTGTAGTCCAGCCAGCGGACGATGCAGCCGATGTCCCAGGCTGCCTTGACCGGGTCGAGGCGGTAACTGGTGCCGGGCACCCGGGCGCCATGGGGGACGATGGTGCCCTCGACCAGCGGGCCGAGGTGCTTGGTGCACTCGGGGAAACGCAGGGCCAGCAGACCGCAGCCGAGGGTGTCGATCAGGCAGTTGCGGGCGGTGTCCAGGGCTTCGGCGGACTCGACGCGATAGCCGAGCACGTAGTCGGCGAGGGCCTGCAGGACCTGGTCGTAGTCTGGGCGGGCGTTGAGGTCTACGTTTGCGCTCATATACAGCTCCCTTCAAGAGTGCCGGGGCTGCGCTGCAGCCCTTTCGCGACACAAGGCCGCTCCTACAGGGGGACGCAATCCTCTGTAGGAGCGGCCTTGTGCCGCGAAAGGGCCGCGGAGCGGCCCCAACCAACGAAAACCGAACGCTGTTGATGCCTTAGAAACTATCGCCAGGCACGCGTACCCAGCCCTCCATCAGCACTCGAGCGCTTCGGCTCATGATTGCCTTGGTCACGGTCCACTGCCCGTCCACCTGGCGCGCCTCGGCTCCCACCCGCAAAGTGCCGGACGGGTGTCCGAAGCGCACGGCGCTACGCGCACCGCCACCAGCGGCCAGATTGACCAGCGTGCCGGGGATCGCCGCTGCGGTGCCAATGGCCACTGCGGCGGTACCCATCATCGCGTGGTGCAGCTTGCCCATGGACAGTGCGCGCACCAGCAGGTCGACCTCTTCGGCCTGGACCGTCTTGCCACTGGACGCAGTGTAGGTCATCGGCGCCGCGACAAACGCCACCTTGGGCGTATGCTGGCGCCCGGCGGCCTGGTCGACGTGCTCGATCAGCCCCATGCGCACCGCTCCGTGGGCACGAATGGTCTCGAAGCGCCGCAAGGCTGCGCTATCACCATTGATGGCGTCCTGCAGTTCGGCACCGGTATAGCCGATATCAGCGGCGTTGACGAAAATGGTCGGGATACCGGCGTTGATCAGGGTGGCCTTGAAGGTACCGACACCCGGCACCTCGAGGTCGTCGACCAGGTTGCCCGTGGGGAACATCGCCCCGCCCTCACCGTCTTCGTCGGCAGCCGGGTCGAGGAACTCCAACTGCACCTCGGCGGCCGGGAAGGTCACGCCGTCGAGCTCGAAGTCGCCGGTTTCCTGCACCTGGCCGTCGGTGACCGGCACATGGGCGATGATGGTCTTGCCGATATTGGCCTGCCAGATGCGCACGGTGGCAATACCGTTGTGCGGAACGCGCGCCGCATCGACCAAGCCACTGGCGATGGCGAACGAACCCACGGCGGCGGACAGGTTGCCGCAGTTGCCGCTCCAGTCGACGAAAGCAGTGTCGATCGAGACCTGGCCAAATAGGTAGTCGACGTCGTGGTCGGCCTTGATGCTCCTGGACAGGATCACCGTCTTGCTGGTACTGGAGGTGGCGCCACCCATGCCGTCGATCTGCTTGCCATACGGGTCGGGGCTGCCGATCACCCGCAGCAGCAGGGCGTCGCGGGCCGGGCCTGGGACCTGGGCGCGCTCGGGCAGGTCTTGCAGGCGGAAGAACACGCCTTTGCTGGTGCCGCCACGGATGTAGGTGGCGGGGATTTTGATTTGAGGTACGTGTGCCATTGTTGTGATTCCTGATCTTTTCGTTTCGGCGAACATCCCTGGGGCTGCTTTGCAGCCCTTTCGCGACACAAGGCCGCTCCTACAGGAGGTCGCGGTCGCCTGTAGGAGCGGCCTTGTGTCGCGAAAGGGCCGCAAAGCGGCCCCCGTTACATGCTCAACCGGTCGCTTCGAGGAAGTCCTGGGCAAAGCGCTGCAACACCCCACCGGCCTCATAGATCGACACCTCTTCGGCGGTATCCAGGCGGCAGGTCACCGGCACCTCGACACGCTCGCCGTCGCGCCGCGTGACCACCAGGGTCAGGGTCGCACGCGGCCTGCGCTCGCCGAGCACGTCATAGGTCTCGCTGCCGTCCAGGCCCAGGGTGTTGCGGTCGGTGCCCGGCTTGAACTCCAGCGGCAGCACGCCCATGCCCACCAGGTTGGTCCGGTGGATACGCTCGAAACCCTCGGCGACGATCGCCTCGACCCCGGCCAGACGCACGCCCTTGGCCGCCCAGTCACGGGACGAACCCTGACCGTAGTCGGCACCGGCGACGATGATCAGCGGCTGCTTGCGCTGCATGTAGGTTTCGATCGCCTCCCACATGCGCGTCACCTTGCCTTCCGGCTCGATGCGCGCCAGCGAACCCTGCTGCACGCTGCCGTCGTCCTTGCGCACCATCTCGTTGAACAGCTTGGGGTTGGCGAAAGTGGCGCGCTGCGCGGTCAGGTGGTCGCCACGGTGGGTGGCGTAGGAGTTGAAGTCCTCCTCCGGCAGGCCCATCTTCGCCAGGTATTCACCGGCGGCGCTATCGAGCAGGATGGCGTTGGACGGCGACAGGTGGTCGGTGGTGATGTTGTCTGGCAGCACCGCCAGCGGGCGCATGCCGCGCAGGGTACGCTCACCGGCCAGGGCGCCCTCCCAGTACGGCGGGCGGCGGATGTAGGTGCTCATCGGACGCCAGTCGTACAGCGGCGCGACCTTCGGCCCACGATCCTCCTCGATGGCGAACATCGGGATGTACACCTGGCGGAACTGCTCGGGCTTGACCGAGGCGCGCACCACCGCGTCGATCTCTTCATCGCTCGGCCAGATGTCCTTGAGGCGGATTTCCTTGCCGTCGACCACGCCCAGCACGTCCTTCTCGATGTCGAAGCGGATGGTACCGGCGATGGCGTAGGCCACCACCAGTGGCGGCGACGCGAGGAACGCCTGCTTGGCGTAGGGGTGGATACGCCCGTCGAAGTTGCGGTTGCCCGACAGCACGGCGGTGGCGTACAGGTCGCGATCGATGATCTCCTGCTGGATCACCGGGTCGAGAGCGCCGGACATGCCGTTGCAGGTGGTGCAGGCGAAGGCGACGATGCCGAAGCCCAGTTGCTCCAGCTCCTGCTCAAGGCCGGCTTCCTTCAGGTACAGCTGTACCGCCTTGGAGCCCGGCGCGAGCGACGACTTGACCCAGGGCTTGCGTACCAGGCCAAGCTTGTTGGCGTTACGTGCGATAAGGCCAGCGGCGATCACGTTGCGCGGGTTGCTGGTGTTGGTGCAACTGGTGATGGCGGCAATGATCACCGCGCCATCCGGCATCTGCCCCGGCACTTCTTGCCATTGCCCGGCGATGCCCTTGGCCGCCAGGTCGCTGGTGGCCACGCGCGCATGCGGGTTGGACGGGCCAGCCATGTTGCGCACCACGCTCGACAGATCGAAGCTCAGGGTGCGCTCATACTCGGCCTTGGCCAGGCTGTCGGCCCACAAACCGGCGACCTTGGCGTAGGTTTCCACCAACTGCACCTGCTGGTCGTCGCGGCCGGTCAGCTTGAGGTAGTCGATGGTCTGTTGGTCGATGGCGAACATCGCCGCGGTGGCACCGTATTCCGGGGCCATGTTGGAGATGGTGGCACGGTCGCCAAGGGTCAGCGCGCTGGCGCCAGCACCGTGGAATTCGAGGTAGGCGCCAACCACCTTCTGTTTGCGCAGGAACTCGGTCAGGGCCAGTACCAAGTCGGTAGCGGTGATGTTCGGCGCCAGGCGCCCGGTCAGCTCGACGCCGACGATCTCTGGCAGGCGCATCCACGAGGCGCGGCCGAGCATGACGTTTTCGGCCTCCAGGCCACCGACACCGATGGCGATCACGCCCAGGGCGTCGACATGTGGTGTATGGCTGTCGGTGCCGACGCAGGTGTCGGGGTAGGCCACGCCGCGGTCGCTATGGATCACCGGCGACATCTTCTCCAGGTTGATCTGGTGCATGATGCCGTTGCCCGGCTGGATCACGTCGACGTTCTTGAACGCCTGTTTGGTCCAGTTGATGAAGTGGAAACGGTCTTCGTTGCGGCGATCTTCGATGGCGCGGTTCTTGTCGAACGCCTGCGGGTCGAAACCACCGCATTCCACGGCCAGCGAATGGTCGACGATCAGTTGCACCGGCACCACCGGATTAACTGCGGCCGGGTCGCCGCCTTTGTCGGCGATGGCGTCGCGCAGCCCGGCGAGGTCGACCAGGGCGGTCTGGCCAAGGATGTCGTGGCACACCACGCGGGCCGGGAACCAGGGGAAATCGAGGTCGCGCTTGCGCTCGATCAGTTGCTCGAGCGATGCATCGAGGGTAGCCGGATCGCAGCGGCGCACCAGGTTCTCGGCGAGCACGCGGGAAGTATACGGCAGGCCGTCGTATGCGCCGGGCTTGATCGCCTCGACCGCGGCACGGGCGTCGAAGTAGTCCAGGGCGGTGCCTGGCAGGGGCTTGCGGAATTCTGTATTCATGGCACAGGGACTCAATCACGGTAAGGTCGGTGCTGTTGCGGCCGCCCTGCTTCCTGCAGGAGCCAACCTTGCTGGCGATGGGGTGCGAAGCACCCCCAGCCCCGGCGTCGCCAGGGTTCGCCAGCAAGGCTGGCTCCTACAGGGATCGCGGGCTGGCTCAGCGCTGCTCGATCGGCACGAACTGGCGCTGCTCGACGCCGACGTACTCGGCGCTCGGGCGGATGATGCGGTTGTTGGCGCGCTGCTCGAACACGTGCGCGGCCCAGCCGGTCAGGCGCGAGCAGACGAAGATCGGGGTGAACAGCTTGGTCGGGATGCCCATGAAGTGATACGCCGAGGCATGGTAGAAGTCGGCATTGGGGAACAGGCGCTTCTGCTCCCACATGGTCTTGTCGATGGCTTCGGAGACCGGGTACAGCACCTTGTCGCCCACCTCGTCGGCCAACTGCTTGGCCCAGCCCTTGATCACCTCGTTGCGCGGGTCGGACTCTTTGTAGATCGCATGGCCGAAGCCCATGATCTTGTCCTTGCGCTCGAGCATGCGCAGCAGCTCGGCAGTGGCTTCCTGCGGGCTCTGGAAGCGCTCGATCAGCTCCATGGCCGCCTCGTTGGCACCACCATGCAACGGGCCGCGCAGCGAGCCGATGGCGGCGGTCACGCAGGAGTACAGGTCGGACAGCGTCGAAGCGCAGACCCGGGCGGTGAAGGTCGAGGCGTTGAATTCGTGCTCGGCGTAGAGGATCAGCGAGACGTTCATCACCTTGACGTGCAGCTCGCTCGGCTTCTTGCCATGCAGCAGGTGCAAGAAGTGGCCGCCGAGGGTGTCTTCGTCGCTGCTGCAGTCGATACGTACGCCGTGGTGGGTGTAGCGGTACCAGTAGCACATCACCGCCGGGAACAGCGCCAGCAGGCGGTCGGTCTTGTCGCGCTGGGCGTCGAAGGTCAACTCCGGCTCCAGGGTGCCGAGTACCGAGCAACCGGTGCGCATCACGTCCATTGGGTGTGCATCGCGCGGGATGCGCTCGAGCACTTCTTTCAGCGCTTGCGGCAGGTCGCGCAGGCCCTTGAGCTTGCGCTTGTAGTCGGCCAGCTCGGCCTTGCTCGGCAGTTCGCCGTAGAGCAGCAGGTAGGCCACTTCCTCGAACTCGGCGCCTGCGGCCAGGTCGCGCACGTCATAGCCGCGGTAGGTCAGGCCGGCGCCGGCCTGGCCGACGGTGGAAAGTGCGGTCTGCCCGGCCACCTGGCCACGCAGGCCAGCGCCACTGAGTACTTTTGCTTCGGCCATGGTGTTGCTCCTTTCTTGAATTTGTTATCGAGGTCTTTCTGGCTAATTCGGGGGTGCCTGTTGTGCCCCTATCGCCGGCAAGCCGGCTCCTACAGGGAACGTGGGAGCGGGCTGGCCCCGCGATGGGTCATCACGGCCTCAACCTTTTTTTTGCGCAAACAACGCATCGAGGCTCTGCTCGAAAGCGTGGTAGCCGATGGCGTCGTAGAGCTCCATGCGGGTCTGCATGGTGTCGATCACGTGCTTCTGCGTGCCATCGCGGCGCAGCGCGGTGTAGACGTTCTCGGCGGCCTTGTTCATGGCGCGGAACGCCGACAGCGGGTAGAGCACCAGCGACACATCCACCGAGGCCAGCTCTTCAGTGGTGTACAGCGGCGTGGCGCCGAACTCGGTGATATTGGCCAGGATCGGCGCCCTCACCCGGTCGGCGAAGATCTTGTACATCGAAAGCTCGGTGATCGCTTCTGGGAAGATCATGTCGGCGCCGGCCTCGATGCAGGCGGCGGCGCGGTCCAGGGCAGCGTTCAGGCCCTCGACGGCCAGGGCGTCGGTGCGCGCCATGATCACGAAGCTGTCGTCAGTGCGGGCATCGACGGCAGCCTTGATCCGGTCGACCATCTCCTGCTGCGAGACGATCTCCTTGTTCGGCCGGTGACCGCAGCGCTTGGCGCCGACCTGGTCTTCGATATGAATGGCCGCGGCGCCGAACTTGCTCATCGAACGCACGGTGCGCGCGACGTTGAACGCCGAGGCGCCGAAACCGGTGTCGACATCCACCAGCAGCGGCAGGTCGCACACGTCGGTGATCCGCCGCACGTCGGTGAGCACGTCGTCCAGGCCGCTGATGCCCAAGTCCGGCAAGCCCAGGGAACCAGCGGCGACCCCGCCGCCGGACAGGTAGATGGCCTTGAAGCCGGCGCGCTTGGCCAGCAGGGCGTGGTTGGCGTTGATGGTCCCGACCACCTGCAACGGGTGTTCGGCGGCAACCGCGTCACGGAAACGCTGGCCGGGGGTGCTCTTGACTGTCATGACTCACCTCGTGGGCTATTGTTGTCGGCGCCCTGGTAGTGGCGCTCGATATTGCGCTTGGACGCGCCGATGTGGCGGCGCATCAGGAGTTCTGCGAGTTCGCCGTCGCGGGCTTCGATGGCGTCGAGGATGCGGTGATGCTCGGCAAAGGCCTGGCGCGGACGGTTGGGCGTGGTGGAGAACTGAATGCGGTACATGCGCACCAGCTGGTACAACTCGCCGCAGAGCATCTTGTACAGGGTCTGGTTGCCACTGCCCTGGATGATTCGGTAGTGGAAGTCGTAGTCGCCTTCCTGCTGGTAGTAGCCCTGCCCGGCCTGGAACGCGGCGTCGCGCTCGTGGGTGTCGAGCACCTGGCGCAGCTCGTCGATGGCGGCCTGGCTCATGCGCTCGGCGGCCAGGCGACAGGCCATGCCTTCAAGCGATTCACGGATTTCGTACAGCTCGATCAGTTCGACATGACTCAGCGAAACCACCCGCGCGCCGACATGGGGCACGCGCACCAGCAGGCGCTGGCCTTCCAGGCGGTGGATCGCCTCGCGCAGCGGGCCACGGCTGATGCCATAGGTACGCGCCAGCTCCGGCTCGGAGATCTTGCTGCCCGGCGCGATCTCGCCCTTGACGATGGCGGCCTGGATGCAGCGGAAGACGTGCTCCGAGAGGGTCTCGGTCTCGTCCTGGGGGAGCAACGTGGCTTGGGCTGTATCCAGCATGATTGTCGACACCTTCAAAATCAATGACGGCAAAACTAGCTAAATAGAGACGCACAGTCAAAGACAAAAAGAATATTGTCGACAATCGTCTAATAACGAACTTCACCCGCACCCTTGCGGTCTGATCGCGGGCGCGCTGGCGTCAAGGCACCGGCGTGATAGAATGCCGCGCTCCTTCGGGAGCATGGACACTGTGTCTGTCATCATTTCATGGTGTCGACAGACCTCTTGAGGACGCTTGGCCAGTCGCCTTGCCCTGAACCCCGCACAGCACCGCGCCAGGATTATGAGACTCATACCCGCTTCATTGCTGCTCTGCCTGACCCTGCTGCCGGCACTCGCGCCTGCGGCAGACAAGACCGTTTACGGCCTGAACGAATACGCCCGCCTCGGCGGCCTGGACCTGGAAGTGGCGGCCAAGCTCGACACCGGCGCCAAGACCGCCTCGCTCAGCGCCCGCGACATCAAGCGTTTCAAGCGCAATGGCGAGAGCTGGGTGCGTTTCTACCTGGCCATCGACGCCGCGCACCAGCACCCCATCGAACGCCCCCTGGCCCGTGTCAGCAAGATCAAGCGCCGCGCCGGGGACTATGACGCCGAATCCGGCAAGGCCTACACTGCTCGTCCGGTGATCGAACTCGAGATCTGCATGGGCCAGACGCAACGCACCATCGAGGTCAACCTCACCGACCGCAGCGCCTTCCAGTTCCCGCTGCTGATCGGTTCCGAGGCCCTCAAGCACTTCGGTGCGCTGGTCGACCCAAGCCTTAAATACGCGGCCGGCAAACCTGCCTGTGCCACCGAAGCTCCCAAAGCAGAGTAATTCCGATGCGCTCTCTTACCCTCCACCTGAAAGTCCTGATCACCGTCCTGGTGCTGCTGGGCATCGCGGTCACGGCCTATCAGATCTTCTTCCTCGGCATCCCGGTGACTGAAGACGAAACCGACGACCTGTGGAACATCGACGCCAAGGTCGAGTTCGTCGCCAGCGCCAAGGACCCGGTCAAGGTGCAGATGTTCGTGCCGCCGCTGAACCGTGACTACGTCAGCCTCAACGAGAGCTTCATCTCCAACAACTACGGGGTCAGCGTCAACCGCGCCGACGGCAACCGCAAGGTCACCTGGTCGGCCCGCCGCGCCAGCGGCAACCAGACCCTCTACTACCGCCTGGTGCTGACCAAGCGCTACAGCAGCGAAAAGGCCAAGATCAAGGGCCCGACCTTCCGCGACAGCCTGGCCGTCGAAGGCCCGGAGAAAATCGCCGCCGAGGCGTTGATGGCACCGATCCGCCAGCATTCGGCCGACGTCGAGACCTTCGTCAGCGAAACCATCAAGCGGGTCAACAACCTCAACGACGACAACGCCAAGCTGCTGCTGGCCGGCGACAACTCGCCGATGAAGAAAGCCCAGGTCATCGACCTGCTGCTGTCCATCGCCCACGTGCCGATGGAAAAGGTCCACACCATCCGCCTGGTCGCCGACACCCCGCAAAACCCGGAGCTGTGGCTGCGCAGCTTCAACGGTAACGACTGGCTGTACTTCAACCCGGAGACCGGCGAGCAGGGCCTGCCCAGCGACCGCCTGCTGTGGTGGACCGGCGACGACAACCTGATCAGCGTCGATGGCGGCAAGAAGGCCACCGTCACCTTCAGCATGAACAACAGCGAGATGAACGCCATCCGCCTGGCCAAGCTGACCGACGAGAACACCGACGCCGACTTCCTCGAGTACTCGCTGTACGGCCTGCCGCTGCAGACCCAGCAGACCTTCATGATCATGGTGATGATCCCGATCGGCGTACTGGTGATCCTGGTGCTGCGCAACCTGATCGGTATCCAGACCCTGGGTACCTTCACCCCGGTGCTGATCGCCCTGGCCTTCCGCGAGACGCAACTGGGCTTCGGCATCATCCTGTTCACGGTGATCACCGCGCTCGGCCTGTCGCTGCGCTCGTACCTGGAACACCTCAAGCTGCAGATGCTGCCGCGCCTGTCGGTGGTGCTGACCTTCGTCGTGGTGCTGATCGCCGCCATCAGCTTGTTCAGCCACAAGCTGGGCCTGGAGCGCGGGCTGTCGGTGGCGCTGTTCCCGATGGTGATCCTGACCATGACCATCGAACGCCTGTCGATCACCTGGGAAGAACGTGGTGGCGGCCATGCCATGAAAGTGGCCATCGGCACCCTGTTCGCCGCGTCCATCGCGCACCTGCTGATGACCGTGCCCGAGGCGGTGTACTTCGTCTTCACCTTCCCAGCGGTACTGCTGATCCTGGTGGGCTTCATGCTGGCGATGGGTCGCTACCGCGGCTACCGCCTGACCGAGCTCGTTCGCTTCAAGGCTTTCGTGAAGGCTGACGCCTGATGTTCGGACTGATCAAGACCTGGAAGGCCCTGGAAGCCCGGGGCATCATGGGTATCAACCGGCGCAACGCGGACTACGTGCTGAAGTACAACAAGCGCCATTTGTACCCGATCGTCGACGACAAGATCATCACCAAGGAGCGCGCCCTGGCGGCCGGCATCCATGTGCCGGAGATGTACGGCATCATCGAGACCGAGAAGCAGATCGACAAGCTCGACCAGATCATCGGCGGGCGCAACGACTTCGTCATCAAGCCGGCCCAAGGCGCCGGCGGTGACGGCATCCTGGTCATCGCCGACCGCTTCGAAGATCGCTACCGCACGGTTTCGGGCAAGATCATCAGCCACGAGGAGATCGAGCACCAGATCTCCAGCATCCTTACCGGCCTGTATTCGCTGGGCGGGCACCGCGACCGCGCGCTGATCGAGTACCGGGTCACTCCGGACCAGATCTTCAAGAGCATCAGCTACGAAGGCGTGCCGGACATCCGCATCATCGTGCTGATGGGCTACCCGGTGATGGCCATGCTGCGCCTGCCAACCCGCCAGTCCGGCGGCAAGGCCAACCTGCACCAGGGCGCCATCGGCGTCGGCGTGGACCTGGCCACCGGCCTGACCCTGCGCGGCACCTGGCTGAACAAGATCATCAGCAAGCACCCGGACACCACCAACGCGGTGGACGGCGTGCAACTGCCGAACTGGGACGGCTTCATGAAGCTTGCCGCCAGCTGCTACGAGCTGTGCGGCCTGGGCTACATCGGCGTGGACATGGTGCTGGACCAGGACAAGGGCCCGCTGATCCTCGAGCTGAACGCCCGCCCCGGCCTGAACATCCAGATTGCCAACGACTGCGGGCTCACGCAACGCACCCACGCCATCGAGGCGCACCTGGAGATGCTGGCCAAGGAAGGCCGCAGCGAGGATGCCGAGCAACGCGTGAAGGTCTCGCAGGGCTTGTTCGGGCACGTCAATCCGCTATAGCCCAGGCCCTGCGCAATCCCTGTAGGAGCGGCCTTTCGCGACACAAGGCCGATCCTACAGGGGGATTGCGCAAATCTGGATCGTGAATGTCGTTGCCAGCGCTAGGCGCATTTCCTACACAGGTCTACAATCGCCCTCCTCGCTTGTTCATCGCCGTCCACTCTGATGCCGACCTGTACGCTGCACCCCCTGCCCTACCAGCCCGACCCCGCCTTCTACTTCGAACGCCTGCGCCGCGCGCCCGGCGCGATCCTGCTCGACAGCGCCCGCCCCAGTGCCGAGCGCGGCCGCTATGACCTGCTCAGCGCCTGGCCACTGCAGCAGTTGCAGGCACACCCCGACGAAGACGGTCGCGACTACCTGCAACGCCTGCGCCAGGCACTGGTGGACCTTGGGGCAGCGCAACTGCCCGAGGGCATCGAGCTGCCCTTCGCCGGCGGCCTGATCGGCTACCTGAGCTACGACTTTGGCCGGCGCCTGGAGCAATTGCCGACGCAAGCGGTCGACGACCTCGGCCTGCCCGACGCCCGGCTGGGGCTGTATGCCTGGGCACTGGTGTCCGACCATCGGCTGTGCAGCAGCCAGCTGGTGTTCCACCCGTACCTGCCTGAGGGCGAGCGGCAACGGCTCATCGCGTTGTTCGAGGCCGCCTCCCTGGGCGGTAGCGGTGACTTCCACCTGCTAGCGCCCATGACCGGCGATCTTCGTCCCGAGCAGTACCGGGCGGCGTTCGACCAGGTGCAGCGCTACATCCAGGCCGGTGACTGCTACCAGATCAACCTCACCCAGCGCTTCCGCGCCCCCTGCCAGGGTGACCCATGGCGCGCCTACCAGGCCCTGCGCGCCGCCTGCCCGACGCCGTTCTCCGGCTACCAGCAGCTGGATGAAGGCACGGCGCTGCTGAGCTTTTCGCCCGAGCGTTTCATCCGTGTCAGCCAGGGCGAGGTTGAGACCCGCCCGATCAAGGGCACCCGCCCACGCGCCGCCGACCCGGCCGAGGACGCCCGCAACGCCGCCGAGCTGCTGGCCAGCCCCAAGGACCGCTCGGAAAACCTGATGATCGTCGACCTGCTGCGCAACGATATCGGCCGTACCTGCCAGACCGGCTCGGTGAAGGTGCCGGAGCTGTTCAGCCTGGAGAGCTACCCCAACGTCCATCACCTGGTCAGTAGCGTGGTCGGCCAGCTGGCCGCCGGCAAGGACGCCCTGGACCTGATCGCCGGCAGCTTCCCCGGCGGCTCGATCACCGGCGCGCCGAAGATCCGCGCCATGCAGATCATCGACGAGCTGGAGCCGGCCCGCAGGGCGCTGTACTGCGGCTCGCTACTGTATGTCGATGTGCGCGGCGAGATGGACAGCTCCATCGCCATTCGCAGCCTGCTGGTCAAGGACGGCCAGGTCAGTTGCTGGGGAGGTGGCGCGGTGGTGGCCGATTCGGATTGGCAGGCCGAATACGAAGAATCGATCGCCAAGGTGCGCGTGCTGATGGAAACACTGCAAGCCTTGTAGAACTCCGTGGAAGCGGGCTTGCCCCGCGAGCGCCAGGCGTCTGCCCCGCCATTTTTTGTTACCATCTGATCACTACGAGCGCACAGCGCCACTCACCCGATGGAAACCGCCTGATGAGCCAACCCTTCGACGTCGCCGCCCTGGCCGCGACCTACGCCAGCAAGTCCCCGCAGGAGATCCTCAAGCTCGCCTTCGAGCACTTCGGCGACGACCTGTGGATTTCCTTCAGTGGCGCCGAGGACGTGGTGCTGGTGGACATGGCCTGGAAGCTTAACAAGCAGGTAAAAGTATTCAGCCTCGATACCGGGCGCCTGCACCCTGAAACCTACCGTTTCATCGACCAGGTGCGTGAGCAGTACAACCTGCCGATCGAGATCCTCAGCCCGGATCGCGACAAGCTCGACCCGTTCGTCAAGGAAAAGGGCCTGTTCAGCTTCTACAAGGACGGCCACGGCGAGTGCTGCGGCATCCGCAAGATCGAGCCGCTGCGCCGCAAGCTGGCCACCGTCAGCGCCTGGGCCACCGGCCAGCGCCGCGACCAGAGCCCCGGCACCCGCAGCCAGGTGGCGGCCCTGGAGATCGACAGCGCCTTCTCAACTCCCGAACGTCCCCTGTACAAGTTCAACCCGTTGGCGCAGATGACCAGCGAGGAAGTCTGGGGCTACATCCGCATGCTCGAGCTGCCCTACAACAGCCTGCACGAGCGCGGTTTCATCAGCATTGGTTGCGAGCCGTGCACCCGGCCGGTGTTGCCGAACCAGCATGAGCGCGAAGGACGTTGGTGGTGGGAAGAGTCGACCCAGAAGGAATGCGGGTTGCACGCGGGCAACCTGATCAGCAAGGCTTGAAATAGCAGGGGCCGCAAAGCGGCCCCAACTTTTACAGATCAGTGCACCGGCAGCTCGACACCCTCGAACAGCTCTTCGAGCTCCTGCTTGTTATGGCACTGGATGGCCTTGGCCATCACCTCACGGGTCAGGTGCGGGGCGAACTTCTCGATGAAGTCGCACATGAAGCCACGCAGGAAAGTGCCACGACGAAAGCCGATCTTGGTGATGCTGGCTTCGAACAGCTCACTGGCATCCAGGCACACCAGGTCGCTGTCGAGTTTCGGGTCTACCGCCATCTTGGCCACGATACCCACGCCCAGGCCCAGGCGCACATAGGTCTTGATCACGTCCGCGTCGGCGGCGGTGAACACCACCTTCGGCGTCAGGCCACGGTGGCTGAACGCCTCGTCGAGTTTGGAACGGCCAGTGAAGCCGAATACATAGGTGACGATCGGGTACTCGGCCACTGCCTCCAGGGTCAGCTTCGGCAGCTTGGTCAGCGGATGGCCCTGGGGCACCACCACGCAGCGATTCCACTTGTAGCAAGGCATCATGATCAGGTCACCGAACAGCTCCAGCGCCTCGGTGGCGATGGCGAAATCGACCGTGCCATCGGCGGCCATCTCGGCGATCTGCATCGGCGAGCCCTGATGCATGTGCAGGGCGACTTCCGGGTATTGCTTGATGAAGCTGCTGATCACCGGCGGCAACGCGTAGCGCGCCTGGGTGTGGGTGGTGGCGATCGACAAGGTGCCCTTTTTCTCGTTGGAGAATTCCTGGGCGATCTGCTTGATGCTTTCGACCTTGCGCAGGATCTCGCCGGCAGTATTGATGATGCGCTCGCCGGCCGGGGTGACGCGGGTCAGGTGCTTGCCGCTACGAGCGAACACCTCGACACCCAGCTCGTCCTCGAGCAGGCGAATCTGCTTGCTGATCCCAGGTTGGGAGGTGTACAGGCTCTGCGCCGTCGCGGAAACGTTGAGGTCATGGTGCGCCACTTCCCAGATGTAGCGCAGTTGCTGAAGCTTCATAGATATCCCTCAAAGACGGTAGGTCACCGGCGCGCCGGCAGCGACGAGTTATAACTATATTAGTGGCTAGAGAAATAAATCTAGAACTATTTTGTTACGTCCGCAGGAAAAGCCCTACCGCCAGACTCACACCTTCCTACGCCCAAGATGCTGAGCCAACGGCACCATGTACACCGGCACCGGCGACAGCTGCAGCAGCCGCACCGCCGTGCGACCGATCGGCACGTCCACCCCTGCCCCAGCGCTGTGGCTGCCGAAGATCAGCAGGTCGACCGCCAGGCGTTGGGCCTGCTCGAGGATCACCTGCGCCGGGTCGCCTTGACGCACCCGTACCGCGCGGATCAGCGCCAGGTCGGCGACCTCGCCCAGTTCCTCGCGAAAGTTCTCCAATACCCGCTGCTCGATATTGGCCATGACCGTCGTCACGCCTTCACTGTGCAATGTATCGAGGGTCTGCTCATCGAGGTAGCTCTGCAGCAAGGACTCGGCGAACTGGCCCATGGGCTCCACGGCATGAATCACATACAGCTCCGCGTTGAAGGTCCGCGCCAGGGCCAAGGCGTGCTGCATGACGAAGGGCGCGTAAACACCGAGGTCTGTAGCGAACAGCATGGAACGGATCATTCGACCTCCTCGACTGCCGCTTCGGCAGAGCAAGCTTGAGCTTAGCAGCGCCATGGGCCGTCGCCTGGCCGTCCGGCGCACAGCCGCCGCGGCTTTCAGGCCTGCCGGTTACGCCGGTCGAGAAACGCCAGTGCCTGGTGCAACGCCTCCATGCGCGGCAACTCACACCCCGCCGCGCGTGCGCGGGCCAAGGGTTCGGCGTAGATCGCCTGCAGCTCCAGTGGCCGCTGCAAGGCATGGTCGTGGTACATGCTCGGCCAGTAGTCCGGCATCTTCTCGGTGACGCGGAACAGGTGCTCGGCGTAACCCGCCGGCAGCTCACGGCCACAGGCCTTGGCGCCCGCCACCACTTCGGCCATCAACGCCTGGATCAGCGCACGGCTGTCGGCATCGCCCATCAAAGGTGTGGTGCTGGCCTGCAGCAGCACCGAAAGGCCGTTGTAGGGCACGTTCCACACCAGCTTCTGCCAGCGCGCCTGGTCGAGATTGGCCATCGCCTGGGAGTCGATGCCAGCGGCGCGGAACAACCCGGCCCCCTCCTCGACCAGCGCCGCGCCGCCGTCCTCGGCCGGGCCGCTGTGATAACCGAGGTTGACTGTGCCCAAGGCTTGGTGGCGGATCATCCCGGGGCCTTCGCGGTTGACACAGATGAAGCACAAGCCGCCCAGCAGGTGCAGCCCCCTTGGCAGCGCCGGGCGCAACTGCTCCTCGACCCCCAGGCCGTTCTGCAATAGCACCACCCGCGCTTGCGGCGCGGCCGCCTGCACGATCAACGGCGCCAGCTCGGCATTGCTGGTGGCCTTGGCGCCGACCAGCAACCAGTCGCAAGGCGGCATGTCGGCGGCGCTGGCATAGGCCTGCACCCGCCGATGCACAGGACCATGCACCGCACTGTCGAGGCTCAGGCCCTGCTCACGGACCACGCCGTACTCGCCACGCAACAGGAAATGCACGTCGAAGCCGGCTCGGGCCAGCATCAGTCCATAGAAGCCACCAATGGCGCCGCTGCCGATAATGCCGATGCGAGGTGTGCCTGGGTACATGCCATACTCCTGCCGTGAGCTGTTGTTATCTGGCGGTTTTTTAGCACGCCCATCGGCGAGCCCGCGACCCTGGCAGGCAAAAACCCCGTGTCGACGTGCCCAAGCCCATTGTCGCGCCCCCCGCTAACGCGCTAAGGTTCGGCCCTCCCCGCTGCGAACATTCTGCTGCTGGGCCGCACGGGGATTGCTGGCGGCCGGCACCCGTGACCTGACGAGTAACACGATGGCTGATTTACCGATCGATGACCTTAACGTTGCCTCCAACGAGACTTTGATCACCCCTGATCAGCTCAAGAAGGAAATCCCCCTCAGCGCCAAGGCCCTGCAGACCGTGACTGCCGGCCGCGAAGTGGTGCGCAACATTCTCGACGGCAAGGATCACCGCCTGTTCGTGGTGGTCGGCCCCTGCTCGATCCACGACATCAAGGCTGCCCACGAGTACGCCGAGCGCCTGAAGGTGTTGGCCGAGGAGGTTTCCGACACCCTGTACCTGGTCATGCGCGTGTATTTCGAGAAGCCGCGTACCACTGTCGGCTGGAAAGGCCTGATCAACGACCCGTACCTGGATGACTCGTTCAAGATCCAGGATGGCCTGCACATCGGCCGCCAGTTGCTGCTGGACCTGGCCGAGAAAGGCCTGCCCACCGCCACCGAGGCCCTCGACCCGATCTCCCCGCAGTACCTGCAGGACCTGATCAGCTGGTCGGCCATTGGCGCGCGCACCACCGAATCGCAGACCCACCGCGAGATGGCCTCGGGCCTGTCCTCGGCGGTCGGTTTCAAGAACGGCACCGACGGCGGCCTGACCGTGGCGATCAACGCCCTGCAGTCGGTGTCCAAGCCGCACCGCTTCCTCGGCATCAACCAGGAAGGCGGCGTGTCGATCGTCACCACCAAGGGCAACGCCTACGGCCACGTGGTACTGCGCGGCGGCAACGGCAAGCCCAACTATGACTCGGTCAGCGTCGCCCTGTGCGAACAGGACCTGGCCAAGGCCAAGATCAAGCCCAACATCATGGTCGACTGCAGCCACGCCAACTCCAACAAGGACCCGGCCCTGCAGCCGCTGGTCATGGAGAACGTGGCCAACCAGATCCTCGAAGGCAACCAGTCGATCATCGGCCTGATGGTCGAAAGCCACCTGAACTGGGGCTGCCAGGCCATTCCGAAGAACCTCGACGAACTGCAGTACGGGGTCTCGGTGACCGACGCCTGCATCGACTGGGCGGCTACCGAAAAAACCCTGCGCAGCATGCACGCCAAACTCAAGGACGTGCTGCCCAAGCGCCAGCGTGGCTGACACTTGCGCAAACGAAAACGCCGGGCATTGCCCGGCGTTTTCATGTGCGCGGCCCGTTCAGGCCTTGCTCGAGTGGCGCTGCTGGCGCTCCATGTAGCGCTCCACATAGGAACACGACGGAATCACCGTGTAGCCCATCTGGTCAGCGTACTCCAGAGCCTTCTCGGTCAGTGCGGCAGCGATCCCGCGGCCACGCAGGGCGTTGGGCACGAAGGTGCGGTAGATGTCCAGCGTCTGCTTGCCCAGGTCCATGTACGTCAGGTAAGCCCGGTGACCGTCCACGGTGGTCTCGAACTGATGACCGGCCTGGTCATGGTGGATGGTCAGCGTGTCGCTCATCACTACTCCTCGCAGGTCTTCTCGACAGACCCTTGCCCTGTGGTTACTCGGCGCAGCAGCCTCCACGCCACCCTAGCCCCTTGGACAGCAGCCCGACCTCTATCGTTCTGCCACCCTGCGGCACCTCCAAATAGTAGGCGCCACTGGCGTGATTGCTCAAGCAACCTGGGTGAAAAAGCCGCGATGGCGGTTTACCGACCCCGCCTCGGCGTTGCAAGAGCTGCTGAATGTTCTTTGGTCTAAGACGCTGAACGACCAATAAAGTCACCCTTAGTTCAACAAAAAGTTCCCGTACTACAGAAGCTTGCGCGCCCTGCCGGTTTTTTTCACACTTTCTTTACAAACCCCGTCGCCGCCCCCGTCTTGCAGCATTTTTTTTGCAGTTCTTGCGCTCAGTCAGTTTACTTACTACAAGTAATGGGTACTATGTACGCCGGCCAGTTTCTCTTTTCCGAGAGATGGCTCTTTAATAGAAAGTCCTTGAAGGGGAACACGATGAACAACGTTCTGAAATTCTCTGCTCTGGCTCTGGCCGCAGTTCTGGCTACCGGTTGCAGCAGCGTATCCAAAGAAACCGAAGCTCGCCTGACTGCTACCGAAGACGCAGCAGCTCGCGCCCAGGCCCGTGCAGACGAAGCCTACCGCAAAGCTGACGACGCTCTGGCAGCTGCTCAGAAGGCTCAGCAGACCGCTGACGAAGCCAACGAGCGTGCTCTGCGTATGCTGGACAAAGCCAGCCGCAAGTAATAATCCTCACGGATTGTTATGGAGCCGACCCACTTGTGGGTCGGCTTTTTTATTGCCCGCGCAAAGGCCGGTCCGTACAAACGAAAAGGCCCGCGCTGAGGCGGGCCTTGGACAAGTAGCGAATCGCTTACTGCAGTTCGGGCGGAATGCTCGACACCATCGGCGCACTGCCCCCCGCCACCGGCACGGCGATTTCCACCGGCATGCCATCTTCGGCGGCAACTACATCGCGTACCATGTCCCAGTTCATACGCAAGTTGTTGGCCAGGTCTTCACGCTTGAGCAAGGCATTGATCACCGCGGTGTGCTTGTCGACCACCGACGGGTTGCCATGGTCGTCCAGCGGCGTATGCGCCTCGAGGTATACCTTGCCACCACTGATACCGAACTTGTAAGGCTCGTTGATGATGCGCACGGGTGTACCGACCGGCACCATCTTCGACAGTTCCAGCACGTTGTTATTGAGCATGCGGAAGCAGCCGTGACTGGTGCGCATGCCGATGCCGAACTTCTTGTTGGAACCGTGAATCAGGTAGCCCGGCACGCCCAGGGTGAACTTGAACGGCCCCAGCGGGTTGTCCGGGCCGGCCGGCACCACGCTCGGCAGGATGTCGCCGTCGGCGGCATGCTCGGCGCGGATCGAGGCTGGCGGGGTCCAAGTCGGGTTCGGCGTCTTGGCGGTGATCTTGGTGTTGGCGATCGGCGAACCCCAGCCTTCACGGCCAATTCCCAGCGGGAAGGTGTACACCACGCCCTGGCCTTTCGGGTAGTAGTACAGGCGGTACTCGGCCAGGTTGATGACCACGCCGTCGCGCGGCCCTGGCGGCAGGATGTAGCGGGTCGGCAGGATGATCTCGGTGCCGGCGCCCGGCAACCAGGGATCGACCCCCGGGTTGGCGGCGATCATCTCGAGGTAGCCGAGGTCGTTGGCGGTGCCGATGTCGGCAAAGGTGTCTTCGTACTTGGCCTTGATCACCTGGACCTGGCCGACCACGTCCTCACCGGGTGGCGGCAACGGCAGTTCCAGCGCAACAGCGGGGCCGGCGGCCAACAGGGCGGCCAGCGAGAGGCTACGGGTGAAGGCAGGAAAGCGCGGCAACATCCGGTAAATCCTTCGAAAGGTCAGTCAAGGGAATCGATTGTACACCCGCGCCGATACAAGCGGGAGGCATCGGCCAGCGGCAAGCGTTTCAGATGATGAAAGGCACTCAGAGTTCCGGCCACACCGGACGCATGCCACGACGCTGGGCATCGAGAATCGCCCGACACAGCGGGCACAGGCGCTCGTCGCGGTAGATCGCCCGCTCCACCCCAGACCAGCGCGGCTGCGCCGGCAGCAGGCCGCCGCACAGGGTGCGATCGACGGGCACGCCCAGTTCGAGTTGGCGGGCGGCAAGATGAATGCGAACTTCCTGGCAGGCAAACAGGTCGAGCTGCTCATCGGGCTCGATCAATTGATAGGCATACAGGGACCAGGCGGGGCGCGGCATCGGGGGCACTCGAAACGGGGGGCGCAACATTAGCCGAAAGCAGCCCCCGATAAAAGCGTCACAGCAAGGGTTTTATCGCCGGCCAGGCATTTTCCAGCAGCCGTTGCTGGGCGCTGGCCGCCGGATGGATGCCATCGGCCTGCATCAACGTCGGTACTCCACCTACGCCTTCGAGGAAGAACGGCACCAGCGGCACCTGCTTATCGACCGCCAACTGTTCATAGACCCGGGCGAACGCCGTGGTGTAGCGCGCGCCGTAATTGGGTGGCAAGCGCATGCCCAGCAGCAGCACCTTGGCCCCGGCCTGGCGGGACTGGTCGATCATCGCGGCAAGATTCTGTTGCAATTGTTGTGGCGGCTGCCCACGCAGGCCATCGTTGCCGCCAAGCTCCAGCACCACCAGGTCCGGTTTGTGCGCCGCAAGCAGCGCCGGCAGCCGCGCCTGGCCGCCTGCGCTGGTGTCGCCACTGATCGAGGCATTGACCACCTGGTCGTCGAAACCCTCCTTTTTCAACTGCTGCTGCAACAGGCTGACCCAACCCTGGCGGGTATCCAGGCCAAAACCGGCGCTGATACTATCGCCGACGACCAGCAATGTTCCCGCCGCCGCGCCCTGGGCCAGGCAACACAGGGCCAGGCCGGCACTCAACCACCACATTCGCATCGGATTCTCCATGGGCCCCAGCATTCTCGTTGCGCAGAACCTTAGCAAAGTGGTCCCCAGCGCGGAAGGCGACCTGACCATCCTCCACGCCCTGTCGCTCGACCTGGCCCAGGGCGACAGCCTGGCCATCGTCGGCGCCTCCGGCTCCGGCAAGTCGACCCTGCTCGGCCTGCTCGCCGGCCTCGACCGCCCCAGCGCCGGCCAGGTGCTGCTGGCCGGCCATGACCTTGGCCCGCTGGATGAAGACCAACGCGCGCGGGTGCGCGCCGAGCATGTCGGTTTCGTGTTCCAGTCGTTCCAGTTGCTCGACAGCCTCAATGCCCTGGAGAACGTCATGCTGCCGCTGGAACTGGACGGCCGCCGCGATGCCCGCGAGCACGCCCGCGACCTGCTCGAGCGGGTCGGCCTGGGCAAGCGCCTGAGCCATACGCCACGCCAGCTTTCCGGCGGCGAGCAGCAACGCGTGGCGATTGCCCGGGCGTTCGCCGCGCAACCGGCAGTGCTGTTCGCCGACGAGCCCACCGGCAACCTCGACAGCCACACCGGCGAGCGCATCAGCGACCTCTTGTTCGAACTCAACCAGGAGCGCGGCACCACCCTGGTGCTGGTGACCCACGATGAACGCCTGGCCAAGCGCTGCCGGCGCCAGATCCGCCTGGATGCCGGCCGCCTGGTGGCGCCGCTGGAGCCCTGATGACCCGCCTATCCTTCTGGGGCCTGTGTGCCCTGTCGCTGCGCCAGTTGCTGCGCGATGCCCGTGCCAGCGAGGTGCGCGTGCTGTTCTTCGCCTTGCTGGTGGCGGTGGCGGCCAGCACTGCCATCGGCTACTTCGGCGCCCGCCTCAATGACGCCATGCAGTTGCGCGCCAGCGAATTCCTCGGCGCCGACCTGGTGCTGCAAGGCAGCGCTCCGGCCAGCGAACAGCAGGTCGCCAGCGGCACGGCCCTGGGCCTGCGCCATGCGCGAGTGGTCGAGTTCACCAGCGTGGTCGGCGGCGACGGCGGTATCCAGCTGTCGAGCATCAAGGCCGCCGACTCGGCCTACCCACTGCGCGGGCAACTGCGCAGTGCGACGGCGCCTTATGGCGAGGAACGCCCCGGCGGCGGTCCGGCCCCTGGCGAAGCCTGGGTCGAGTCCCGCCTGCTGGCGGCGCTGGGCCTGAGCATCGGTGACAGCATCGAGGTCGGGATGAAAACCCTGCGCATGAGCCGGGTGCTCACCTACGAGCCGGACCGCGCCGGCAACTTCTACAGCCTGACGCCCCGGGTGCTGATGAATCTCACCGACCTGCAGGCCACGGGGGTCATCCAGCCCGGCAGCCGGGTCAGCTACCGCGACTTGTGGCGCGGCGATATCGACGCCTTGGCCCAGTACCGGCAAAGCACGCAAAACACCCTGGCCGCCAACCAGCGCCTGCTCGATACCCGTGACGGCAACCGCCAGATTGGCGGCGCCCTGGGCAAGGCCGAGCGCTACCTGAACATGGCCAGCCTGGTGGCCGTGCTGCTGGCGGGGGTCGCCGTGGCCCTGTCGGCCAGCCGCTATGCCGCCCGCCGCCTGGACGCCAGCGCATTGCTACGTTGTTTGGGGCTGTCCCGTCACCAGGCCCTGGGCCTGTACAGCCTGCAACTGGCCATGCTGGGCATGGTGGCGGCCCTGGCGGGCGCCCTGCTCGGCTGGCTGGCACAGTTGGGCTTGTTCCAGCTGCTTGCCGGCCTGCTCCCCAGCCAGGTGCCGCCGGGCAGCCTCGCCCCGGCGCTGGCCGGTATTGGTACCGGCTTGGTGGCACTGGCCGGCTTCGCCTTGCCACCGCTGGCCGCCTTGGGCCGGGTGCCGCCGCTGCGGGTGCTGCGCCGCGACCTGCTGCCGCCGCCACCCAGCAGCTGGTTGGTGTATGGCGCCGCCCTGCTCGCCCTGGGCCTGATCATGTGGCGACTGAGCCTGGACCTGCTGCTGACTTTCGCCCTGCTCGGTGGCGGCCTGCTCGCCGCGCTGCTGCTCGGCGGCCTGTTGCTGCTTGGCTTGCGCAGCCTGCGCCGCTTGCTCGCCGGCGCGCCATTAGCCTGGCGCCTGGGCTTGGGGCAGTTGCTGCGTCACCCCCTGGCCGCCGCAGGTCAGGCCCTGGCCTTCGGCCTGATTCTCCTGGCCATGGGCCTGGTCGCCCTGCTGCGCGCCGAGTTGCTCGACACCTGGCAGGCGCAGCTACCCAAGGACGCGCCCAACCACTTCGCGCTGAATATCCTGGCCGACGATCGCCAGCCGTTCGCCGAACGCCTGGCGCGTATCAACGCAACCTCGGCACCGCTGTACCCGGTGATCCCCGGCCGCCTCACCCATATCAACGAGCAGCCGGTGCGCCAGCTGGTCAGCAAGGAATCGACCGGTGAACGCGCCGTGCAGCGCGACCTCAGCCTGACCTGGGCTGCCGAGCTGCCCCAGGGCAATGTCTTGAGCGCGGGCGACTGGTGGCAACAGGCACCCACTGCCGACGGCATGCCCGGCGTATCGGTGGAGGCCGAGCTGGCCCAGAGCCTGAAACTGCAGTTGGGTGACCTGCTGACCTTCGACATCGGCGGCCAGCAGCGCCAGGCGCGGGTCAGCAGCCTGCGCACGGTGCACTGGGACAGCTTCCAGCCAAACTTCTACATGATCTTCCAGCCCGGCACCCTGCAGGGGCTACCCGCCACCTACCTGACCAGTTTCTACCTGGCGCCGGGCCACGACCAGGAAGTGGTGGCGCTGTCGCGGGCCTTCCCGGCGGTGACCATCTTGCAGGTGGATGCCTTGCTCGGGCAGTTGCGCAGCATCCTCGCCCAGGTGACGCTGGCGGTGGAATACGTGCTGCTGTTCGTGCTGGCGGCCGGGATGGCGGTGCTGTTCGCCGGCCTGCAGGCGACGCTCGACGAACGCATTCGCCAGGGCGCCCTGCTGCGTGCGCTAGGGGCGGCACGGCCGCTGTTGGTCAAGGCGCGGCGCATCGAGTTCGGCCTGCTGGGCGCAGTGAGCGGATTGCTGGCGGCGCTGGGCTGCGAGCTGATCACCTGGGCGTTATACCGCTATGCGTTCGACCTGCACTGGGCGCCACATCCGTGGTTGCTGATGTTGCCAGTGGCCGGCGCGGCACTGGTCGGTGGGGCTGGGGTGATGGGGACGCGGCGGGCCCTGAATGCCAGCCCGTTGTCGGTGTTGCGCGAAGGTTGAGGCAAGCCCACACAACACTGGAGGCCCGCCTCGACGTGTAGGAGCCAGCATTGCTGACGAATCAGGCGTGGCCGGTGCCTGGCACCAGCCACGCCGATGTGGGAGCAGGTGTACCCACGATGACATCAGCCCGCCTTGGGCTCGTAGGAAATGCTGTTGACATACCAGGTGGCCTCGCCTGTAGGCGTGTGCACCACCACCTCGTCGCCCTCCACCTTTTTCAGCAGCGCCCGGGCCATGGGCGAATCGATGGAAATATAGTCGTTGCGCCCGTGGATCTCGTCGTAACCGACGATGCGAAACGTCAACTGCTCGCCGTCGTCGTTCTCGATCTCTACCCAGGCGCCGAAGAACACCTTGCCTTCCTGCTGCGGCGAATACTCGACCACCTTGACGTCTTCCAGGCGCTTGCGCAGGTAGCGCACACGACGGTCGATCTCGCGCAGCAGCTTCTTGTTGTACTGGTAGTCGGCATTCTCGCTGCGATCACCCAGCGAGGCCGCCCAAGTGACTTTCTGGGTGATCTCCGGGCGATAGACCCGCCACAGATGGTCAAGCTCCTGCTTCAGGGCCAGGTGACCTGCCGTGGTGATGATATTGGTGCTCAACGCCTGTCTCCTCAGTGCCTCGATGGGCGCCGAACGCCCTGCGAATGACCGAGCTTAACGAAAAACGATCTGCCGCGACACGGGCTCAACGCCGGGTGATCAGACCCTGACGGGCGATACGAGTCAGCTGGCCGATGACTTCGGCGGCATCCTCGGCCTCGGGGGCCTGGATCACGGCGAGGTCGAAACGGTCGTTGGCGTACTGGCCGAGCCGTTCACAGCCATCGGCGAACTGGATCAGGAAGGCACAGGCCTGACCCTTGCGTCGGGAGAAGCCGTCGAGGTTGCGCAAAAGCGTGGGTTGATGCTGGCCGCCGAGCAGAATGCGCGGGGTTCGGGAAGCCTGGTTCTTGGCCAGGGGGGTCAAGCAGACACTGGTACGTGGGCAACTCATGGAGTCTCTCTCCGCCTCGCTGATCCCGCTGGGCAGCGGTGGGAGGCGTCACCGAACCAGCGCTTTAGCGGTATTTCGGAGAGTGCCGCGAGAGGGGCTTCTCCTGCGCCCCGCAAGTAGCTGTTTAAATCGGCGCAGTCGGTATGCTAGAGCAGATTAGCCGCAAGCTGCAAGCCCCAAGCTGAAAGCGAGTGGCTTGCGGCTTGCAGCCCTGTCAGCGGGCAATCAGGCGGTCGAGAGAGAAGCGACCGGCACCTTCGATCAGCACCGCGACACTACCGGCCAGCAGCGCCAGGGCGAACTCGTAGCCATTGTTGGACATGAACAGCCCGTTGTTGATGTGCACCGAGAAGATCGCCACCACCAGGGTCACCGCCAGCGCCAGCGCCGCCGGGCGAGCCAGCAGGCCGATCACCAGGGCCAGGCCGCCGAAGAACTCGGCGCTGCCGGACAGCAAGGCCATCAGGTAGCCCGGCGCCAGGCCGATGCTTTCCATCCACTGGCCGGTGCCTTCCAGGCCATAGCCACCGAACAGGCCGAACAGTTTTTGCGCGCCGTGGGCCATGAAGATGACGCCGACCAGGATGCGTACGACGCTCAGGCCATAACCGGCGCGGGTGGCGAACAGGGCTTTGAGGGAGTTGTTCATGATCTTTTGCTTCCTTGGGTGTGAGCAGGTGTGTGTTGGATGAGCGCCATCTTAATCAATTTATCGAATAGTAAAATCGCAATTATTCTGTCAAACAAATCGATAAACTAGATTAAATCAGCGCTTGGCCACCCGCTCCAGAGAAGCCCGCTCGCGGTTGAACGCGAGGTAGTACTTGTTGACGCTATTGACGAAGTTCACCGGCCCCATGCCCACCTGTTCCATGGCGACGCGCTCGGTCTGGAAGAACCACTGGTTGCCGTTGAGCCCACGGCGACGGGCCTCGGCGCGCATGGCCTGGACCCGCTCGGGGCCGAGGTTGTAGGCCGCCAGGATGAACGCCATGCGTTCGCGCTCGTTGAGCTGCGGGCTGGCGAAGAACTTACGGCGCAGCATCGCCAGGTAGCGGGCGCTGGCCTGAACATTGCCATCGACCGTGGCGGTATTGCTCACCCCGACCCGCTGCGCCGCCGACGGGGTGATCTGCATCAGGCCATGGGCGCCGCCGCTGCCGCGCGCCTTGGGATCGAGGGTGGATTCCTTGAACGCCAGCGCCGCCAGGTTCAACCAGTCGAACTGCTGGTCACCGCCATGCTTTTGCAGCACCGGGCGCAGCGATTCGAGGCGCTGGCGATCCTTGCGCGCCAGAGGATTGTGCACTCGGTACTGGCGTCGGTAGATGCGCTCGAAGGCGGCGTCCTGGTTGTCAGGCGCGCGGTACCCGGCGAGGAAGCGGTCCACCGCGGCCTGGAACATTGGCGCATCCTTGCGCACATACCAGCGCATGGCATCGGGCCGAGCCAGTTGCAGCTTGCTGTCCACCCGCAGCTTCGGCATCACCCGTGCCCAGCGCTGGGCGATCGGCCGCTCGACCACGGTCAACGGATAGATGCCGGCCTGGACCATCTCCAGTACATCCTCCACCGCCAGCGTCGGATCGACCCACTCGACCTTGATCGGCGCACGCTTGCGCAATGCCAACTGCTGGTTGATCACCTGAATCGCCGGCCCCGCGGCGCTGGCACTGGTCAGGGCGATGGTGCGCCCGGACAGTTGCTCGACCCGGCTGTAGCTACGTTCACCCTTGCGTCCTACCAACTGCAACGGCACCTGATCGACCACCGGCGCGCTGGCGTCGACACCGCGCACCACGCTGGGGTCCAGCAGCTCGCCGGGCGCGGCGAGGTCGCCCTCGCCACGCTGCAAAGCGCCGAGCAATTGCTCCTTGGCCCGCGGAATGATCTTCAAGTAGATCTCCTGACCATCGGCGACCCGGGCGTTGAGGTAGTGCTCCAGGGCACGCAAGCGGTAGTACTCGACGCCCACGGGCTCGCCCTTGACCTCGCCGGAGCTGTTGCGGCTCTGGTTGACCAGCACCCGCAGCACCTTGCTGGCGCGGATCTGCGCCAGGTCGCGGGCATTGCTGGCTGCAACATGCTGTTGCGGCCCGGCCTCGCCAGCATGGGCCGGCGCGGCCAACGCCAGGCCGGACAACATCAGGATCGTCAGCAGGGTTCGCAGCATCGAGGAAGGCGTCCGAGGGCGGTTGGCAGGCACCATGTGCAATGATCGATCCGTGACAAATGACGGCAAAAGACCACGGCAAACGTTTGAAGTTCTTGGGTTTTTCGCGATTTCCCAGTTTTTGCTATGCTGGCCGCCCCGCGGCCCGAGGTAGCACCATGCAACTGATCGATATCGGCGTCAACCTGACCAACAGCAGTTTCCACGGCCAGCAAGCGGCCGTCGTCGAGCGCGCCGTGCAGGCCGGCGTGGCGCAGATGGTCCTCACCGGCACCAGCCTGGATGTCAGCGCCGAGGCCCTGGAAGTGTGCCAGCGCCTGGACGAACCCGGCCTGCGTCTGTTCAGCACCGCCGGCGTACACCCCCACGACGCCAGCCACTGGAGCGCCGACAGCGAACGCCAGCTACGCGACTTGCTCAACCAGCCCCGAGTCAAGGCCGTGGGCGAATGTGGGCTGGACTTCAACCGCGACTTCTCGCCCCGCCCCCTGCAGGAAAAGGCCCTGGAGGCGCAATTGGCATTGGCCGCCGAACTGGGCCTGCCAGTGTTTCTCCACGAACGCGAGGCCAGCGAACGCCTGCTGGCGATCCTCAAGGCCTACCGCGACCAGTTGCCTGCCGCCGTGGTGCATTGCTTCACAGGCGAGCGCCAGGCGCTATTCGCCTACCTCGACCTGGACCTGCACATCGGCATCACCGGCTGGATCTGCGACGAGCGCCGCGGCACCCACTTGCACCCGCTGGTCGGCAACATCCCCGAAGGCCGCCTGATGCTCGAAAGCGACGCCCCCTACCTGCTGCCACGCAGTCTGCGCCCCAAGCCCAAAAATGGCCGCAACGAACCGGCCTTCCTCCCGGAGGTGCTGCGCGAGGTGGCCCTGCACCGTGGCGAGACGCCGGCGCGCACCGCCGACCACACCAGCGCCTGCGCCCGCGCGTTCTTCGGTCTGCCTGACGTTTCTTGACACATATCAAGGCACTCCCTGGCCCAGGCAGGCACAATGATGGCACCTTGCCAATAATGTTTCCGCCAATTCAGAGAAGACCTACCATGGGTGCCTGGCTTAGCAATGTTTCCCTGAAGTACAAGTTCTGGGCCGTCAACGCGGTGGCCTTCGTCACCACCCTGATGCTGGTGCTCTACGCCGTGTACCTGGAGCAACAGGCCCGTGCCGCAGGCGCCCAGGCGCAAGCCCAGGCCCAGGCTGTGCTGCTTGCCGCTTGGCCCGCAGGCCAAGCCCTGCCTGCCCAGGCCAATCTGATCAGCTGGCGCAGCGGCCAGACCCCACAGTTTGCCGGCGAACCCCTCGAGGCCCTGCGTGACGCCCAGGGCTGGGTGGAGCTGAGCGACGCCTGGGTGCTCGGCAACAACCCGCTACACGGCGCCCAGGTGTTCAACCACGGTGACACCCACTTGGCCGTCGTCGCCCAGTCGCCGAGCCTGCGCCAGGTATACTTCGACCGGTTCAGCAACTACGCGGTGTGCGTATTGGTACTCATGCTGGCCATGCTCTGCGCCTCGCAATTGCTGATCCGATTCTTGCTCAGCCAGCTCAACACGCTGAAGGACGTGATGCTGCACGTGGAGAAAACCGGCGACCTGTCGGCCCGGGTACCACTGGCCTGCGGCGACGAAGTCGGACAGATGGCCGGCGCATTCAACGCCATGCAGACCACCTACCACCGAGTGGTCAGCACCGTGGCCCGCACCGCCGCCCAGCTCGACTCCGGCGCGGCGCGCCTGGCCGGCAGCATGGACGAGGTGCGCCATGGCATGATCGGCCAGCAGAGCGAGACCGACCAGGCCGCCACCGCCATCAATGAAATGACCGCCACCGTGCACCATATCGCCGAGCATGCCGGCGCCACCCGCGACCTGTCGCAAACCGCCGACACCCTCGCCGGCAGTGGCCAGGCCGTGGTCAGCCGGGTTCAGGATTCCATCGCTGGGCTGTCCAGCGGCGTGCAGCAGACCGCCGAGATGATTCGCCAGCTGGCCGACGACAGCCAGAAGATCAACGGTGTGGTCGGGGTGATCCACAGCATTGCCGAACAGACCAACCTGCTGGCCCTCAACGCCGCCATCGAGGCCGCACGCGCCGGTGACCTGGGCCGCGGCTTCGCCGTGGTCGCCGACGAAGTGCGTAACCTGGCCAAACGCGTGCAGACCTCCACCGACGAGATCACCACCATGGTCGCCGACCTGCAGGCTGGTACCCGCGACGCGGTGGACTTCATGCAGGAAAGCTCGTACAAGGCCGATGATTGCGTCAAGCAGGCGCGCGAGGCCCACGAGGCCCTGGCCGAGATCACCAGCGCGGTGGCGCAGATGCGCGAAAGCAATACGCAGATCGCCGTCGCCGCCGAGCAGCAGAGCCAGGTGGCCGAAGAGATGAACCGCGCCGTGGTGAGCATCCGTGACGTCACCGAAGAAACCGTGCAGCAGACCGTCGGCTCGGCCACCACCAGCAACGAGCTGGCGACCCTGGCCGGCGAGCTGAACAAAGCTATTGGCCAACTCAAACTCTGAGTTCGGCGCGGCTATGGCGACCATAGCCAGCCTCGATTGGCCCCCTCCCGGGGGCCGCACTAAGCTTTGGACATGACTGCGAGGAACTGTCCATGAGCAAACGACTGCCCAACCTGCCCGCCTGGCAATGGCGCGGCTACCGCCACAACCACCGCCACCCCGCCAACCTGGTGCTGCACCTGATCGCCGTGCCGCTGTTCATCCTGGGGGTGCTGCTGGTGCTGTCGGGGGTATGGGGCCTGGACCTGTCGCAGATCGCCGTCGGCGTCATCGCCTTGCTCGCGGGGTTGGGCTTGCAGCGCCAGGGGCATCGCCTGGAGGCCGAGCAACCGGAACCCTTCGCCAACCGCAAGGATGCCGTGCAGCGCCTGCTCACCGAGCAGTTCATCACCTTCCCGCGCTTCGTGCTGAGCGGCGCCTGGTGGCGGGCCTGGCGTGAGCGGCACAAGCCCCGCGATTGACTTGATGAAGATGGCTCAGGCGAACACGGTCACCGTCTGCCGGCTCAACGCCAGCAACTCCCCTTCCGCCGTCCACAACGCAGCGGCCGCATGCCCATAGCCATCACGGGCATACTCGGTCTCGACCACATAGCGGCACCAGTCGAGGGTCGACAGCTGCGGCGTGGGCTGCACGAACTCGATCGTCCAGGTCAGCGTGCTGCCGGCCGCGGGCTGCTTGAGATACGGCAGCAGGCTGGGCGGCCAGGCATCGACCAGCGCCAGCAGGTGCGCCACCCCGACCGGCTCCTCGGCGATATCACGCAGGCGTACCCAACCGCCCATATGCCGTGAGTCGTTGCCACTGAACGGCAGCCCGCCCACCGCCCAGCGAAACGCCACGTGCTGCATGAACTCCGGCGTAATGCCCTTGATGAAGGGCAGCTCCGGTGCCGCTTCCTGCAGCGGTTTCATAGGCATCGCGGCTGGCGCGTCGACCGCCACCACGGAAGGACGACCGGCACCGAAACTGCCCTGCACCAGGGTCACCACCTGGCCATCCTGCACCGCGCGTCCCAGCAAGGTACTGACCGCCTTGCCCGCGCGCAGCACTTCCACCTCCAGGCTGATCGGCACATCCGGCGCCGCCGGGCCGACGAAGGTGATGGCCAGGGAACGCACCGGCCGGTCATCCGCCAGCTTCTGGCGCATCGCCTCATGCACCAGCGCCGCCATCAGGCCGCCGAACACCGCGCGCCCCTGGGCCCATGTAGCCGGCACACTGAGCGCTTCGGGATGCTCGCGTGCCGCCGCCAACAATTCGGTAAAATTCATGTGCCTGGGCTCCTGCGGGAAAAGCCCGATCTTAACCAGCGAAGACGCCAGCGGCAGCCCGCATATCGGTCATTTACCGGAACTAACGGCGTGCCACAGCCTTGCGCAAGGCCTCGAGGGTGACGTCAGCCTTGCCTGCGGCAGCCTGCAGCTCATGCTCCCAGGCCACCTTGCAGCCTGCCAGGTCACTGTGCTCGCGCACCTGCAGCAACCATTGCACGCGGTCATGCCAATCGCCCAGGTCGCCCTGGGCCTTCTTCAGCAAGCGTTGAAGCTTGCGCCGCGCATGGTCGAGCTGCGGGTAGGCTTCGTCGCCATAACGCACCCGCTTGATCAGCAGGCGCAGGCGATGGCGGTCGTGCGCCGGGTCGTCGAGGGTCTTGCCCAGCTTGCGCCACTGCTTTTCCAGGCGCTTATCGATACGTTTGGCCAAGCGTCGCGCCAAACCCTCACGGTCGGCGGCACGCAGGAACAGCGCAAAGGCATCGATAATTGCCAGCACCCGCGCAAGCTCGGGGCTGGCGGCAACACCGGCAAAGGTCCCCGCCCTGCCCGCCTGACGGCGCTCACCGGCCTGCATATGGCCGCGCCCGATCAGTTGCGCCGCCAGCACCTCGCGGTCACGCAACGGTGTGGTCAAGCGGCCCAACGCCTGCGCGGCCCCCTCCAGTTGCTCGACGCCCGGCAGACCGCGCAAGGGTCGCAGCAAACTGCGCAACCGCCTCAACGTGGTGCGCAGCGCGTGCAGCGCCTCGCTGTCGGTATCAGCGCCGAGGCGCTCACGGCAGGCCAGCAAGCCCACCTGCAGCCTAAGCACCTGGGCAACCACATGATCGAGCATCGCGGACATGGGGCACTCCCTGATCAGCGCCCAGCGCGTGACTCACGAATATAGAAACGCGCCTTCTCGGCCTTGTGGGTACAGCCTTCGAAGCCCTCGAACTGCTGCTGTGTCTTGGCGCCGGTCAACAGCGACAGTGCCTTGGAATAGCTCACGGTGCCGGCAAAGCCTTCGGCCTTGGCCAGGTCCAGTTCCTTCCAGGCGGCGTCGAGCTGGGTGGCGCAGCTGTCGCGGTAGGCTGTCTTGCCTGCGCAACCGGCCAGGACCAGCACCAGCAGTGGAAGGGTGATCCAGACTTTCATCGGTAATACCTCGAGGGGGAGAGAAACTAAGGTGGCCGTTCGACGGCAAAGCAAACGAAAAGTGCCCTGCTCAGCGTAGCCCAGCGCGGACTACATTGAAGCACAGGCGCCAATGGGTGCATTGTTGGACCATCGTTGCACTGGCTGGGAGAAATGACTCATGGGCAAACGCGTGGCATTGGTGCTGGGTTCCGGCGGCGCTCGGGGGTACGCGCATATTGGCGTGATCGAGGAAATCGAGCGGCGCGGCTACGATATCGCCTGTATCGCCGGCTGCTCCATGGGCGCGGTGATCGGCGGCATTTACGCCGCCGGCAAGCTCGACGAGTACCGCAGCTGGATCGAGAGCCTGGATTATCTCGACGTGCTGCGCCTGGTGGATGTCAGCTTCCGCCTGGGCGCCATTCGCGGCGACAAGGTATTCGGGCAGATCCGCAAGATAGTTGGCGAAATAAACATCGAGCAACTGCGCATCCCTTACACGGCGGTCGCCGCCGACCTCACCAACCAGCAGGAAATCTGGTTCCAGGAAGGCTGCCTGCACCAGGCGATGCGCGCCTCGGCGGCGATTCCCAGCTTGTTCACCCCAGTGGTGCAAGGCAACCGCATGCTGGTCGACGGTGGCATCCTCAACCCGCTGCCGATCGTGCCCGTGGTGTCTAGCCACTGCGACCTGATCATCGCGGTCAACCTCAATGCCACCAACCAGAAGCAATACCAGTTGCCGGTGATCGAGCGCCCGGCGGCGTTCAAGATGCGGTTCGATGCGCTGATCAGCTCACTGGGCTCGCGCCTGCCGTTTCGGCGCAAGCCGGCCGAACAGTTGATGCGTCTTGAGCAGGAGATCGTCGCCCCAGCCAACCCCTGGCTGGGTGAGGGCGCCGACCCGGAAGGCCAGCAACCGGCAGCGGCGCCGCAAAGCGAAGGCGCCCCCAAGTCGGCCACGGGCTCGTTCATTGTCGACAACGTGGGCCCGGCGTCGTTGCTCGACCTGATCAACCAGAGCTTCGAGGTGATGCAGACGTCGCTGGCGCAGTACAAGATCGCCGGGTATCCACCGGATGTGTTGATCAACGTGCCCAAGCGGGTGTGCCGGTTCTTCGAGTTCTACAAGGCGCCGGAGCTGATTGCCCTGGGCCGGGAGATCGCGCGCGATACACTGGACAATCACGAGGGGGTTCGGCGGTAGGCCGCTCCTACAGGGGAGGGTTAAGCGCTAGGTCTTGAGCATCAGAAACGAAACAGGCCGCGTAAGCGGCCTGTTTCGTCATCGCGACAACACTCAGTAGCGAGTGATGTCGGCGCTGCCTTCCAGTTGCTTGCGGTACGCCGCGAAGTCCTGGGAGCCGGCGCGCGAAGCGAGGTAGCGGCGGATCTGCGCCTTTTCCTCATCGGTGGCCGCGGCGCCTTCGTTGACGCCCTTGAGCTGCAGAACCACCAGGCTGCCATCACCCAGGACCGCGCTGCCATAGACCGGCTTGTCCTTGGACTCAGGCTTGCCCAGACGGAACACGGCCTGCAGTTCGATCGGATCGATGCCGTCCTGACCGCGGGTAGCCGCTTCCTGAATCTTCCAGTTCTGGCTGGCGGCCTTGATCGAGCCATCACGCAGCCCGGCGATCAACGTGTCGGCCTTGGCCTTGAGCTCGGCGGTCGCCTTCTCCTTGGCCAAGTGCGCGCTGATATTCTTGGCCACGGCCTCCAGCGGCAGTTGCTCGGGCTTGCGGTGCTCCTTGACGCGCAGGACCACCACGGTCTCCGGATCCAGCTCGATGCCGTTGCTGTTGGCGCCCTCTTCCAGCACTTCCTCGCTGAACGCGGCCTGGATCACCGCGCGGTTGGCGGTGATGCCTTCGCCACCTTCACGACCGAAGGCCGTGGAAGTCTGGACCTTCAGGTTCAGGTCCTGGGCCGGCTGGGCCAGGTCGGAAGCTTCGAAGGCGGCGTCCTCGAGCTGCTTGGTGGCCTCGACGAAGCGCTGCTCCACCTGCTGGGTCTTCAGCTCGTGGGTCAGCTTGTCCTTGAGGCTGGCGAAACTCGGCACGTCCGGTGCCTCGACGCCCAGCAGCTTGATCAGGTGATAGCCGTATTCGGTACGCACCGGGGTGGACACCTGGTCCTTGTTCAGCTTGTACAGTGCCTCCTCGAAGGCCGGGTCGTACACGCCAGGGCCAGCGAAGCCCAGGTCACCACCGGTGCTGGCCGAGCCTGGGTCCTGGGAGAACTCCTTGGCCAGCTTGGCGAAGTTTTCACCCTTGGCCAGGCGCTGCTGGACCTCCTCGATGCGGGCCTTGGCCTGGGCATCGGTAGTCTTGTCGTTGACCTCGATCAGGATGTGCGCGGCATGGCGCTGCTCACCGAGGTTGGCGATTTCCTTCTCGTACAGCGCCTTGAGCTCGTCCTCGTTGACCTTGACCTGGTCGAAGAAGGCCGACTTCTTCAGCTCGATGTAGTCGATGACCACCTGGTCGGGGGTCATGAATTCCTTGGCGTGCTGGTCGTAGTGGGCCTTGACCTCGTCATCGCTCACCTTGACCGCGGCCGGATCGGCCTTGAAGGTCAGGGCGGCGAAGTCACGGGTCTGCTTCTCCAGGCGGGCGAATGCCTCGACCTGCTTGTCGGTGACGAAGCTGCTGCCGGCCAAGCCGGTGCGCAGCTGGCCGATGAGCATTTCCTGGGCGAGCATCTCGCGGAACTGCATGCGCCCGTAACCCATCTGGCGGATGACAGCGTCGAAGCGCTCGGCGCTGAACTTGCCATCGACCTGGAATTCTGGCGTCTGCAGGATCAACTGGTCCAGCGCGGCCTCGGAGAAAGCGAACTTGGCGTCTTCGGCACCCTGCAACAGCAGCTTGCGATCGATCAGCCCTTTGAGCGCGGCTTCGCGCAGCATCTTTTCGTCCAGCAACGCAGGGTCGAAATCCTTGCCCAGCTGTTGCATCAGCTGGCGGCGCTGCATGTCCACGGCCTGGCTCAGCTCGTTCTGGCTGATGGTCTGGCCGTTCACCTTGGCGGCGTCCTGGCTATGGCTGGCGGCCTGGAAAATGGCCTCGAAGCCGGTCAACGCCATCAGTACGACGATGAGGCCGATGATGGTCTTGGCAATCCAACCTTGTGAATTGTCCCTGATATTCTGCAGCATGCGTCCCCCAGAAACGGTTGTACCACTGCGTCGACAACCGCGGAGCGTGGGTAGAGTCCTGATAGAAGAAAGGCGCATCCAGTGGATGCGCCTTCTCGAAGCGAGCGTGCCAGCGGGAACGTTTGCGACCCGCCGTCACGCGGTCGGCCCAGGCATGCCCGGACCGGCTGAAAGACGACTTAGTTGACGGCGTCTTTCAGGCCTTTGCCAGCCTTGAAGCCTGGAACCTTGGCGGCGGCGATCTTGATCGCCTTGCCGGTTTGCGGGTTGCGGCCGGTGCGCTCAGCGCGCTCCTTGACCGAGAAGGTACCGAAGCCAACCAGTACCACATCGTCACCTTGCTTCAGGGCGCCGGTGACGGATTCGATGACTGCGTCCAGCGCACGGCCGGCTACAGCTTTCGGGATATCAGCAGATGCGGCGATAGCGTCAATCAGTTCCGACTTGTTCACTCTAAGTCCCCTTATTTCTCTATTGAGTTTGTTTCTAAGTATGTAATGAAAAGCTTATGAAACGAGCGCTGGGTGGCCTGTTGACACTGGCGTGCCGCTTTATAGCAAGGGGCAGAAAATGCTGTCAACCAAAGCCCCCCAGCGAAATACGTACTAATGCGTGCTGATTCTTTCCTTAGCATCGCCGTCGCGCTTTTCATCTTTCGCGACAATCTCCGGAGCCACATCTGGCAAGGGCTCCGGGGCGTATTGCAGCGCAATTTGGAGGACTTCGTCAATCCATTTGACCGGTTTGATCTGCAGATCCTGCTTTATATTTTCCGGAATCTCCTTGAGATCGCGAACGTTCTCTTCAGGAATGATCACCGTCTTGATTCCGCCACGGTGTGCCGCCAGCAATTTTTCCTTGAGGCCACCAATGGCCAAGACCTGACCTCGCAAGGTGATCTCGCCGGTCATCGCCACATCGGCGCGCACCGGGATCTGGGTCAATGCCGAGACCAGCGCGGTGCACATGCCAATACCCGCGCTCGGGCCATCCTTGGGCGTGGCACCTTCGGGCATGTGGATGTGAACGTCGTGCTTCTCGTGGAAATCCGCGGCGATCCCCAGGCTACGGGCACGGCTGCGCACAACGGTTTGCGCGGCCGTGATCGACTCGACCATGACATCGCCGAGCGAGCCAGTCTTGATCAACTGACCCTTGCCGGGGATGACCACGGCCTCGATGGTCAGCAGTTCGCCGCCCACCTGGGTCCAGGCCAGGCCCGTGACCTGACCGATCTGGTCCTGCTGCTCGGCCAGGCCGTAGCGGAACTTGCGCACGCCCAGCAGGTGCTCGAGCTGCTCGCCGCTGACCTTGACCTTCACCTGCTTGTGCCCGGTGTGCTCCTTGACCACCTTGCGGCAGACCTTGGCGATCTGCCGCTCCAGGCCACGCACGCCGGCTTCGCGGGTGTAGTAACGAATGATGTCGCGGATGGCCGACACGTCGACCTCCAGCTCGTCCTTCTTCAGACCGTTAGCCTTGACCTGCTTGGGCACCAGGTACTTGACCGCGATGTTGATCTTTTCGTCCTCGGTGTAGCCCGGCAGGCGGATGACTTCCATCCGGTCCAGCAGCGCCGGCGGGATGTTCATCGAGTTCGAGGTGCACAGGAACATCACGTCCGAGAGGTCGTAATCGACTTCCAGGTAGTGGTCGTTGAAGTTGTGGTTCTGCTCGGGGTCGAGCACCTCAAGCAACGCCGAGGCCGGGTCGCCGCGCATGTCGCTGCCCATCTTGTCGATTTCATCGAGCAAGAAGAGCGGATTTCGTACGCCAACCTTGGTCATCTTCTGAATCAGACGTCCCGGCATCGAACCGATGTAGGTACGCCGATGGCCGCGAATCTCGGCCTCGTCACGCACGCCGCCGAGGGCCATGCGCACGAACTTGCGGTTGGTGGCGGCGGCGATCGACTCAGCCAGCGAGGTCTTGCCCACGCCAGGCGGGCCGACCAGGCACAGCACCGGACCGCGAATTTTCTTCACCCGCTTCTGCACGGCGAGGTATTCAAGGATGCGCTCCTTGACCTCCTCCAGGCCGTAGTGGTCCGCATCGAGAATCTCCTCGGCCTTGGCCAGGTCCAGGCGCACCTTGCTCTGGGCCTTCCACGGCACCTGGACGAGCCAATCCAGGTACGAACGCACCACGGTGGCTTCAGCCGACATCGGCGACATCTGCTTGAGCTTGTTCAGCTCGGCCTGGGCCTTGGCCAGGGCATCCTTAGGCAACCCGGCGGCATCGATGCGCTTTTTCAGCTCCTCGATTTCATTATGGCCTTCGTCGCCATCGCCAAGCTCTTTCTGAATGGCCTTCATCTGCTCATTCAGGTAGTACTCGCGCTGGCTGCGCTCCATCTGCTTCTTGACCCGGCCACGGATGCGCTTTTCCACCTGCAGCAGGTCGATTTCGGCATCCAGCAACGCCAGCACGTGCTCGACGCGTGCCGCCAGGTCGACGATTTCTAGGATTTCCTGCTTTTGCTCGATTTTCAGCGCCATGTGCGCGGCCATGGTGTCGACCAGGCGCCCGGGCTCCTCGATGCTGTTGAGCGAGGACAAAACTTCGGTTGGGACTTTCTTGCCCAGTTGTACGTACTGTTCGAACTGGGACAGCAAGGTGCGCACGAACACCTCGGACTCGCGCTCGGCGGTCTCGGTTTCGTCGATCAGGCTGACTTCGGCACGGATATGACCGTCGACTTCGTTGAAGCGCTCGACCGCACCGCGCTGCTCGCCTTCGACCAGCACCTTGACGGTGCCATCGGGCAGCTTGAGCAATTGCAGGACAGTGGCGACAGTGCCTACGCGATACAGGGCGTCTTCGCCCGGATCGTCATCGGCGGGATTCTTCTGGGCCAGCAGGAGGATCTGCTTTTCGCCCGTCATCGCGGCCTCGAGGGCTTCGATGGACTTCTCACGCCCCACGAACAGCGGGATGACCATGTGCGGGTAGACGACAACGTCACGCAATGGCAGAAGAGGCAAGTCGAGGGTGGTCTTCATGATTTCGCCTCTACAGCGGCCTTGTGGCCGGAAACCTTTGGAAATGGTGCTTGGGGCTAATGTGGGGGCAGCCCCGGCAAATTACAAGCGCCGAGTCCATGAAATGCAAAAAGGGGCCCGAAGGCCCCTTTTCATCACGCTACCCTTGCCCGATCAGGCGTCAGGGGCAGCCTTGGCTTGCGGCTCGCTGTTCTCGTAGATCAACAGCGGCTGCGAGGTGCCTTCGATGACGCTCTCGTCGATGACCACCTTGCTGACTTCCTTCTGCGAAGGAATCTCATACATGGTGTCGAGCAACACGCCCTCGAGGATCGAACGCAGGCCACGGGCGCCGGTTTTGCGCTCCAGGGCCTTGCGGGCAACGGCCTTGAGCGCATCGCTGCGGAACTCGAGGTCGACGCTTTCCATCTCGAACAGCTTGGCGTATTGCTTGGTCAAGGCGTTCTTCGGCTCGGTGAGGATCTGCATCAATGCAGCCTCGTCCAGCTCGTCCAGGGTCGCCAGCACCGGCAGGCGGCCGACGAATTCCGGAATCAGGCCGAACTTGACCAGATCGTCCGGCTCGACCTCACGCAGCGACTCGCCGACTTTCTTGCCTTCTTCCTTGCTGCGCACCTCGGCACTGAAGCCGATGCCGCCCTTGGTGGAACGGTTCTGGATGACCTTTTCCAGGCCAGAGAACGCGCCACCGCAGATGAACAGGATATTGCGGGTATCGACCTGCAGGAACTCCTGTTGCGGGTGCTTGCGACCGCCCTGCGGCGGTACCGAGGCCACGGTGCCCTCGATCAGCTTGAGCAACGCCTGCTGCACGCCCTCGCCCGAGACGTCACGGGTGATGGACGGGTTGTCCGACTTACGCGAGATCTTGTCGATCTCGTCGATGTAGACAATGCCCATCTGGGCCTTTTCCACGTCGTAGTCGCACTTCTGCAGCAGTTTCTGAATGATGTTCTCGACGTCCTCACCCACATAACCGGCTTCGGTCAGGGTAGTGGCGTCGGCAATGGTGAACGGCACGTTCAACAGGCGCGCGAGTGTCTCGGCGAGCAGGGTCTTGCCCGAGCCAGTCGGCCCGATCAGCAGGATGTTGCTCTTGCCCAGTTCGACTTCGTCGCCCTTCTTGTCACGCTGGTTCAGGCGCTTGTAGTGGTTGTACACCGCTACGGATAGCACCTTCTTGGCGCGTTCCTGACCAATGACGTACTGGTCCAGGATACCGCTGATTTCTTTCGGCGAGGGTAGTTTGTGCGCGCTGCTCTCGGCCTGGGCTTCCTGCACCTCCTCACGGATGATGTCGTTGCACAGGTCGACGCACTCGTCGCAGATAAATACCGAGGGGCCGGCAATCAACTTGCGCACTTCGTGCTGGCTTTTGCCGCAGAAGGAGCAATAGAGCAATTTGCCGCTGTCCTCGCCGTTACGGGTGTCAGTCATTCGATCGATCCAATCCGGTAGGCTTGAAACACAAGATGAAGGCAATCGCTGGCTTTTTCAAGTCCGCGGGTGGGCGCATACCGCGCCCGCCCGCTCTGGCGCATTGCTTCAGGATGCCAGTTGCCGCTTGTCGTAGACCGAGTCGATCAGGCCGTACTCGGCCGCGCGCGCAGCGCTCATGAAGTTGTCACGCTCGGTGTCGCGCTTGATGGTCTCGAGGTCCTGGCCGGTGTGGTGGGCCAACAGCTCATTCAGGCGCGCCTTGATGTTGAGGATTTCCTGGGCGTGAATCTCGATATCGGTAGCCTGACCCTGGAAGCCGCCCAGCGGCTGGTGGATCATCACCCGCGAATTCGGCAGGCAGTGGCGCTTGCCGGCGGCGCCTGCCGCGAGCAGGAAGGCGCCCATGCTGCAGGCCTGGCCGATGCAGATGGTCGAGACGTCCGGCTTGATGAACTGCATGGTGTCGTAGATCGACATGCCAGCAGTTACCGAGCCGCCCGGGGAGTTGATGTACAGATGGATATCCTTGTCCGGGTTTTCCGCTTCAAGGAACAAGAGCTGCGCCACCACCAGGTTGGCCATGTAGTCTTCTACCGGGCCGACCAGGAAGATCACGCGCTCCTTGAGGAGGCGCGAATAGATGTCGTAGGCACGTTCGCCACGGGCGGACTGCTCGATAACCATCGGGACCAGGCCACCAGCGGCCTGGATGTCAGAGCTTTGCTGAATATAAGAATTGCGGGACATGTCCTGCACTCGCTCCCAAATAGTCATGGCTTGAATACACACAAGCCAGCGCGAAGGCTGGCTTGTGGGGGTTTCCTACGAGAGTAGCCTGTTACTCAGCGTCGGCAGCTGCCTGCGCGGGCTTGACGGCTTCTTCGTACGAGACCGATTTGTCGGTCACAGTCGCTTTCTGCAGGACAGTATCTACAACTTGTTCTTCCAGTACAACCGAACGAACTTCGTTCAGTTGCTGGTCGTTCTTGTAGTACCAGGCCACAACCTGCTCAGGCTCCTGGTAGGCCGAAGCCATTTCCTCGATCATTTTGCGAACTTCGGCCTCATCAGGCTTGAGCTCGAACTGCTTGACCACTTCGGCGACGATCAGGCCCAGGACCACGCGACGCTTGGCCTGCTCTTCGAACAGCTCGGCTGGCAGCTGGTCTGGCTTGATGTTGCCACCGAACTGCTGAACGGCCTGCACGCGCAGACGGTTGACTTCGTTCTCCAGCAGGGCCTTTGGTACTTCGATCGGGTTGGCGGCCAGCAGACCGTCCATGACCTGGTTCTTGACCTTGGTCTTGATGGCCTGGCGCAGTTCACGCTCCATGTTCTTGCGAACTTCGGCGCGGAAACCTTCCAGGGTCGATTCCTTGATGCCGAACTGGGCGAAGAAGGCTTCGTTCAGCTCTGGCAGCACAGGGGCCGACACGCTGTTGACGGTGATGGTGAACTCGGCGGCCTTGCCGGCCAGGTCGAGGTTCTGGTAGTCCTCTGGGAAGGTCACGTTGACCACGCGCTCTTCACCGGCCTTGGCGCCGACCAGGCCTTCTTCGAAGCCCGGGATCATGCGGCCAGAGCCCAGCACCAGTTGGGTGCCCTTGGCCGAACCACCGGCGAAGGCTTCACCGTCGATCTTGCCGACGAAGTCGATGTTGACCTGGTCGTCGTTGGCAGCGGCACGCTCGACGGCCTCGAAGCGGGTGTTCTGTTTGCGCAGGACTTCCAGCATGTTGTCCAGGTCGGCGTCAGCCACTTCGGCGCTCAGGCGCTCGACGGCGATCGAATCGAAACCGGCAACGGTGAACTCTGGGAAGACTTCGAAGATGGCGACGAACTCAAGGTCCTTGCCCTTTTCGAACGACTTAGGCTCGACGGCAGGGGCGCCAGCCGGGTTCAGTTTCTGCTCGACGATAGCTTCGTAGAAGGAGGCCTGAACCAGATCACCGAAGGCCTCTTGACGGGCATCGGCTTCGAAACGCTGGCGGATCACGCTCATCGGCACCTTGCCCGGGCGGAAGCCCGCGACCTTGGCGCGCTTGGCAGTCTGCTGCAGACGCTTGTTGACTTCGTTCTCGACGCGCTCGGCCGGAACGGCGATGGTCATGCGGCGCTCGAGAGCGGAAGTGTTTTCAACAGAAACTTGCATGGATATTCCTCGTTGCACAGACGTTAGCCGGCGATAGCCCGACTCCAGAATCAAGGGCAAGCATTCTAGTGACTCAAGCCACAGAAGTCACCCCACCCAGATTGCCGGCCGAGCATGCCGGTCGATTTCCTTGAAAGGCCCGCGCTCCGGGGCGTCGAGCCAGTTTCAGTCAGGCCCGCGCGGCGCTTTGAACGCCGCGCGGTTGTAAAACCTTGTCAAACAAACAGCGATTGGCCGGGATATGGGAATTTTGTTTGGAATTTCAAGGGGGAGCGAGATAAAAGACGGCACGCGCAGGCGCCACAAAACTATCGCCCACCCCCACAAGCGCCCCCAACCTCACTCCAGCTCTATATCATTGAACTGGCAATACTCCTCCCACTCCAACCCCAGCGCCTCGGCCACCTCGCGATGGGTCTCCAGACGCATGGCCTGCAGCTGCTCCGGCGATTCGGCAATCAACTGCAGCGCATATTCCCAAGGCTGCATACCCAACTCATCGGCGGCGTCCTCGAACGCCCACGCAATCTGCTGGGCCTGCTCGCGCTCATCGAGCTCGCGAATTTCCTCGAGCAGTTGCGGGTTCTGCTCGGCGAACCGTTGCAGCGCCAGGGCCTGGCGCGCTTCTTTTGCAATCATCTGCGCCACTCCTGCGCGGGCATTCAACCGGCTGAAATTTATCAGCTTTCTGGGCAAGGCCACCAGTAGCGGCAAACCCCGGAAACGACAAAGGCGCCCGATCTCGCGATGCGGGCGCCTTCGAAAATATGGGGTGGACGATGGGAATCGAACCCACGACAACTGGAATCACAATCCAGCGCTC